>DAOUGX010000246.1:0-2754 GCA_034428855.1 Anaerolineaceae bacterium
CGGAGACTGTCCTCGGTGGAAACATTGGGTTCCGCAACGGTGATCTGTTCTGACAAAACCGGAACGCTAACCCAGAATGAAATGACCGTCACACGCATCTGGTCGGACGGGCAATTTGTTGAAGTAACCGGACGTGGGTATCGTCCCAATGGTGAGTTTTTGGTGGATGGGAAGTCAGTGGATATTTTCAAATATCAGGGAATCATGTCCACTCTCTGGATTGGAGCGATGAATAATGACTCCTATCTGGAGGAGTTTGAGGCAGAAGGACAGGAAAAATCTTACCGGATCATCGGTGACCCCACAGAGGGAGCATTAATTGTGGCGGCCGCTAAAGCTGGCGAAATCCAGAAAAATTTAAATAAAAAATACCCGCGTACCCAGGAAATCCCATTCGATTCTGTGCGTAAACGGATGTTAACCATTCACGAAATTGATGAACCTGGCCCTGACGATATTTCACCCTTTGATGATGATACCGAGCGTAAACATTATGCCATTGCCATCAAAGGAGCACCGGATATTGTTTTGACACTCTGTAATGCCTACCAATCCATGGATGACAAACCAGTGGCGATGACTGAAGATATGAAAGCCAAAATCCTGACTGCTAATGACGAAATGACTCAGGATGCTCTGCGGGTTTTGGGTGTGGCTTATCGGGTGGTGAGTGTCCTGCCTGAGGAAATTAATAGTGATGAACTGGAAAAAGAAATGGTTTTTGTGGGTTTGATTGGAATGATCGACCCGGCACGGAAAGAAGTGCAACCAGCTCTGGAACTTGCGCGTGGCGCAGGTATCCGAACCATTATGATCACGGGGGATTATCCCAATACTGCCCGAGCAATTGCCAAGGATATCAACTTGTTACAAAGTGGCCATGATGTCCTGACGGGATATGAATTGGATACGATCAGTGATGAGGAGTTGCGTGAAAAAGTAAAAACCACTGATGTTTTTGCACGGGTTTCACCGGAACATAAAATGCGCATCGTGGAAGCCTTACGATTCAATGGCGAAGTGGTCGCTATGACCGGTGATGGTGTCAATGATGCACCGGCGATTAAGCTGGCTGATATTGGTGTGGCCATGGGAATCACCGGGACAGATGTTGCCAAGGACACCGCCGATATGGTACTGACCGATGATAATTATGCCAGTATTGTGGCTGCGGTTGAACAGGGCCGTATTATTTATTCCAACATTCGAAAGTTTGTTTATTATCTGATCTCGTGCAACCTGGCTGAGATCATGATTATTTTCCTGTCTACGGCATTTGGACGTTTTTTGTATCCATTTGCTACTGGAGAAGTATTATCACCTTTAGCACCTATTCAGCTGTTGTTACTCAATTTGGTGACTGATGGTGCTCCGGCTTTAGCGCTGGGCACTGAAAAAGGCGACCCGGATATCATGCAACAAAAACCTCGCCCCCCGAAAGAACCGATCATCAATAAATTTATGATGAATGGTGTGATTATTCAAACGATTGCAATCACTTTTATCACTTTGTTTGCCTTTGGGGTGGGCTTGAAACATGATATCCTGATGGCTGAGACGATGGCGTTCATCACCCTGTCTAGTTCGGAACTATTACGGGCTTATACTGCTCGTTCTGAACGGTATCCGATCCTGAAAATTGGCGTGTTTAATAATAAGTGGATGAATATCGCAGTTTTATCTTCTTTGGCTTTATTGATCTTAATTCTGTATGTGCCATTTCTTAATACCATATTTAATACAGTACCCTTAGGCTGGACAGAATGGCGATTAATCCTGCCATTATTACTCATCCCATCGATTGCTGCGGAACTAGCTAAAATGTTCGTGAGCAGGAGAAAAGCAATTAACTGACGTTTGCCAGTTCTCTTAAAGGGCGAAAACTCATGCGGTGCAGTGAACAGGGACCATGTTCTGCCAATGCGTGTTGATGAACCCGGGTTCCATAGCCTTTATGCTGGCCAAATCCATACTCCGGGAAAACAGGATCTTCTGATTTCATCCATTCATCCCGGCTTGTTTTAGCCAGGATAGAAGCAGCAGCGATGCTCAGACTGCGTTGGTCACCTTTAATCAAGGCTGTTTGTGGTCTATCAATCTGGGGAAGAAGAAGAGCATCGATCAAAAGATGATCTGGAATATCTAGGATTTGCATCAAAGCTCGCTGCATGGCTAAGCGAGTGGCTGGCAAAATGCCGAACTGATCAATTTCAGTATGCAACGCAGATCCGACCCCCCAGGCTTGTGCCTGGTCTTTAATTTTTTCAGCCCAGTACATCCTCTGGTGTGCATTTAATTGTTTAGAATCTCTCACACCGGATAAGCAGCTTTCCAGGTGAATATTTTGGGGGAATATGACGACTGCAGCCACAACAGGCCCTGCCCAGGCACCTCTGCCAGCTTCGTCCAAACCAGCAATCCGGTTTTTCCCGGCGTCCCACAATGCTCGTTCGTGGTTCAGATTTGGGCTGGATGGAATTTCAAATGATGGTTTGCGTTTTCTGATCATAAATTCCACGGTTCGCATTTCGACGGATGGTAAAAAGATCAGCAGCCATTTTAATTGAGTCTTTAAAGATATTTAATCGTGTTCCGGGTTTGTAAAACCATGTGATTGGGACTTCAATGATTTTGTAATTCAGTCGCTGGGCAATAAACAGCAGTTCAGCATCAAAAGACCATCCTGGCAGGGTTTGCATACGGAAGAGGCGTTCAGCAATTTCATCACGAAATGCTTTAAAACCACATTGAGTA
>DAOUGX010000247.1:0-1557 GCA_034428855.1 Anaerolineaceae bacterium
AAAAAATGAAATCCATAAACAATGCTTTTGATGAATTAAAGTGGCGAGGAATGATTTTTGATCATATGGAAGGTGTTGAAACCATCCTTTCCGAGAAAAAAGTTACTGTTTATAACGGATTTGATGCCACTGCTGATAGTCTGCATGTAGGCCATATGGTCCCATTGCTGGCTTTGGCTCGATTACAAAGATTTGGTCATCATCCGATTGCTTTAGCGGGTGGTGGCACCAGTATGATTGGCGACCCAAGTGGAAAAGCGACAGAAAGACAATTATTAAGCAGGGACATTATTGAAGAAAATGTAGAATCAATCAAACAACAATTATCACATTTTCTGGATTTTGATGTTAAGTCAAACCCAGCCAGAGTTATCAATAATGGCAGCTGGTTGATGGAATTAAATTTCATTGAATTTTTGAGAGACATCGGCAAACATTTTTCGATCAATTATATGTTGGCGAAAGATTCAGTGAAATCAAGAATAGAGCGTGAAGAAGGCATATCTTATACCGAATTCAGTTATATGTTATTGCAATCATATGATTTCTTACATTTGTATCAAAATGAAAACTGTATTCTTCAAACTGGTGGCAGCGATCAATGGGGAAATATAACCGCTGGCGCGGAATTAGTTCGTCGAATTACCGGAAATTCTGTGTATGGGATGGTTTATCCTTTGATTACAAAATCCGATGGCACAAAATTTGGTAAAACTGAGTCCGGTTCCGTATGGTTAAAGCCTGAAAGAACCTCTCCCTTTAAGTTCTTTCAGTTCTGGTTAAATACAGACGATAAGGACGTGATCAATTATTTAAAATTCTTCACATTTCTTTCCAAAGATGTGATTGACGAGTTGGAATTCTCGACTAAAGAACATCCTGAAGCCAGGGAAGCCCAAAAAAGATTAGCAAAAGAAATAACCAACATTGTCCATGGCGAAACAGCTTTGAGCAGAGCTGAACAGGCTACACAGGTATTGTTTGGCGGTAGTCTGGAAGGATTATCCGGTAGTGATATTGAGGAAATTTTTGCGGATGTTCAGTCAACCTTACTGCCAAAAACAGAATTTGACGGTTCTGGAAAAATAATTTTAGATTTATTAGTTGATTGTGGAATCGCAAAGTCAAAGGGTGAAGCTAGAAGGTCGATTCAAGAAGGTGGAATAAACCTTAACAACAATAGAATAACGGATGTTGATCAGGTTGTTCATTCCACTGAGTTAATTGAGAATCGTTATTTGGTAATTAGAAAAGGCAGAAAAAATTACTACCTTGTTAAAGTTGAATGATTTATCAAGGCTTAGTTAATTACTTCCTGAAGTCAAGATATCTTCCATAATTTTTCTTCCCAGCCTTTGTGCGTCCTGTGTTTCCCCATTTTCAAGCGTCAGGACAAAAATGATAGGAGTTCCTTTCCAATCTGGCAATGTACCGGTTACATACCAGTGAGTTGGTTGTGTTTCGGAATTGTTCGATGATGTCATTTCCCAGGTTGGAAAATCTTTCCTCGCAAAAAAATTAGCAACTCTGCTCGCATAAAAATTATCCATTACTTGA
>DAOUGX010000248.1:0-5355 GCA_034428855.1 Anaerolineaceae bacterium
ACCTGGGTACCTGGCCTGCATCGAACCCGCCTGGCAACGCACTGAATTCCTGGATTATGTCGTTCGCGAAAAGATCTTTGTGTACAGTCTTTCCTCCACAGACAAGGGTCTGGGGAATAAGCTTCTGCTTTTATTAGCATTTGGACCTCCAAAACTTCGTGAATTTATATTTCGATTTTCTCTGGATAAAATGATCCGTTCGTTCGCTCTTTCCTGGATGGGGATCAAATCGGCTGAGGTGAAACTTTCTAACCGGATTCAAAATTCCATCAAAGCAATGCCCTACCCCACCATCTTTGGCTGGCATACCTGCCGGGATGATGAGCTTTCCTTCATGCTGCAGTTATCCTCCAATGGTTTACGTCTGGTGCCATCTCATCTGGCTGGCAATTTCTCTTTCCATGCCGGAATGCCAGCTTCCGGTCTCAAACAAAAAACCAGCGTGCGTCAGTTAACTCTCGATCCACAGGGAATTTACCTGACCTTTACACTTTCGGATGGTGATCAACTGATGATGATGCACAGTAGCGAATTGGGCAATTGGCATAATCCACAGCGTGGTGAAGTGCCCTTTAATTGGGAGACCCAGCCATTGCTCACCGAAATCGCCCCTGCACTACTCGAAAAATATCTCGCAACCGCCACCGATCATGATTGTCTGATTGCCGGCCCCTCCGGAGCGGGTTATATCGTTCCTCCGCTGGCTTCCCATCTGGACACTTATATGGAAGAAACGGCTCGGGTTTGTGAGAAAGCAGGTATTTCCGTCGTAACCACCTATGTGGCTGATCCTCCCGCCAGGGTATTGCGAACGCTGGGTAAACATTGTGGCAATTTGAAAGGATTTCTCGCGGGTTACGCCGTGGTGACACGTGCACCGCAGCAACTGCTTCAAGGTACTCCCATCATTGCCAACCAATTTCCCAGGGTGGATCAGATCTGGCTGGATGCAAAAGATCTGCTGGCAAAAATTCATAAGGAAATTTCAAATGTTTCCTACACACCCGTTTTCATCGGCATCCATCTATTTGCTTACCGCACCACCTATGCAGATATTGTTCAATTTCGTAACGAAATCCAGAATGATCACGTACACATTCTGCGAGCCGATGATTTTCTGGAGCTAGCCAGGCAACATTTACAGAACCTTTCTTAATAAAGGAGCTTTCCATGTCCGAAAAACTCAGCATGAAGACCAAGATTTTCTACGGGATCGCCGATTTAGGCATTGCTTTACTGACGGCGTCCATTCAATTTTTCCTTCTTTTTTACTATACCGATATTGCCGGAATTAACCCGGGACTGGCGGGAACGTCTTTACTGGTAGGAAAACTCACCTGGGACGCAATCAATGATCCTGTCTTTGGTTATCTCTCCGATCGCACCCGTAGCCGCTGGGGCAGGCGCAAACCTTACATGCTGTTAGGCGCGATTCCTTTCGGGTTGTCGATCTGGTTCCTGTTCTCTCTTCCTCCCGATCTGGTTGGGGTGAAAGCCTTTCTGGCTGTGCTTGGGTCTTTTTTGCTGGCAGATACCACCCAAACGTTGGTCAGTGTACCTTATTACGCCCTCTCGGCTGAACTCACTTATGATTATGATGAACGTACCTCTCTGATTTCCATTCGTATGATCTTCACCGTTCTGGGGTACATCCTGGGAGCTGCAGCCACCACAGCTGTGGCAGGTATGTTTATCGGCATGGGGTGGACCAAGAATGCCGCCTACAGCGGCATGGGGGCGGTCTTTGGTGCCATTGCGGTTGTTACCTTGCTGGTCACAACATTTGGCGTGAAGGAAACTCCCCGGCCGGATCTTCTGCCGGCTAAAATGTCGATTAAAAAACAGGTTCAACAGGTTTTCAGGAATCGACCTTTTGTGCAATATATGATCATGAGCACCATTATCAGCATCAGTTTCACCTTGCTGACCAGTTTATTGCCTTACTTCGCCACCTATCAGTTGCTCATGGCAGATCAGATTCCCTTGATCATGCTGGTTCTGCTAGGGACCATCGCTCTCTTTCTGATCCCCTGGCGAATGGTCGCGAAAAAGATGAACAAAGGACCTGCCTATGCCCTGGGACTGTTTATCGCCTCAGTGGCCATTGTGGTCGCCTTTTTCCTGCCCTATGGGCCAACTCCATGGATCTACGCCATTGCTTTTGTCGCCGGAATGGGTTTTTCAGCTCAATATGTTTTCCCGTGGAGTATGATTCCGGATGTTATCGAGGTCGACGAAGCCCAATCGGGCGAACGACATGAAGGTATTTATTTTGGAGTGAACGCCTTCCTGGGGAAAATCACCGGAGCGATCGGTATCGCGGTAGCTGGCTGGGCGTTAGACATTTATGGATATGTCCCTGATGCTGTTCAAACGACCCAGGCACTCTTTGGTATCCGTTTCTTTTACGCGATTGTGCCGGTCATCGCCTTCCTGCTTGCATTACCATTACTGATCTGGTATCCCATTACGCGTGAGAAGCACGCCGAACTGGTGCGCAAAGCCACATCTCAGGAGTGATCAGGAAGTTCGTTTTTAATAAATGCTGAATGGTTAACGGGCTGCACTGATGATCAAAAACCACAGGATGGTAAAAATAACCACCATCCATTCAAGAAATGGTGCCCACCAGAAGCGCGGCCGTACCAGGATGGTCGAAGTATCCAGAACATTGGATTCTGCCTTTTTTCTGGAAACCTTTCCTAAATAAACAAGGAAGGAGAAATAAGCGCAGAATGCACATACTGCAATAACCAGAGAATAGAGCGGGATCACGCGGGTGCTGGCTGGTTGAGTCAGGATGGCAACGCCAAACAGAAACACGGTAGCCAACCCTGCCCGGAAATAGGTCATGGCTGCTTTGATGTGTGGTTTGATATTGTTCATCGGAAAAACCCCCACAAACAGGCAACCGGTCGCAGCAATCATACCGGCTGCCATCCCAAAATATCCCCAAATACTACCAAGTCTTAATCCAACCCCAGGCATCATCCACAAAAAAAGGAAACTCCCCAGGATCAGTCCACCATTGAAGAGCCACGCCAGTCGCGAAACGCCGACTTCTCCCAATTCGGAAACAAAATGGGTGCTGATGAAATATCGTTCTCCCTGTTTTCCCCGGTAGGCCAGGGCAGCGATCAGGCTGCTGATTAATATTACCAGGCTCCCCGCCCAGCCCAAATATGGATAAATTTCCAGAAACCACTGTGTCATAGAATGCTTCCCTCAGCACTGTCAATCAATTCAATTGTATAACCAGTATTCAACTTTGTAAAAATTTTTGAAATACAATATTACTACGTATAAGCGAAAATCAGACATGATTGATTTCATGTGGAGGTGTTATGTATAATACTTTTTCCGATGATTATGATCGTTTTGTCAATTGGCAGGGGCGTCTGGCATATGAAATGCCATTCATCGAGCAACAGGTCAAACACTTGATGGGTTCTCTTCATCGATCCCTCGATATACTGGACAGCGCATGTGGTACCGGGATGCATGCCATTGCGCTCGCCAAAGCCGGTCACCAGGTGAGTGCAGCTGATTTATTTCCACAGATGATTGAAAAAAGCCAGCAGAATGCGCTCGCTACTGGTGTACAGGTGAACTTTAAAACCGCTGGTTTTGGAAAAATGGAAACCACTTTTGGAAGCAATCGATTTGATCTGCTACTCTGCCTGGGTAATTCTCTTCCTCATATTCTTGACGACCAGGCGCTTTTCTCAGCATTGATGGATTTCGCAGCTGTCTTACGCCCTGGTGGAAAGCTGATGATACAGAACCGCAATTTCGATGCGGTCATTCGGGATCAAGCACGTTGGATGGAACCACAGACTCATCGCAATGCGGAAGAGGAATGGATCTTCCAGCGTTTTTATGATTTTCTCCCCAATGGGCTGATCCGTTTCAATATAGTCACCCTCAAACGCAGGGAGGAAAGTGAGTGGGAGTCCCATGTTGCCAGCACGCTGTTAAAACCACAATTGAGTAATGAGATGGTGCCAGTCCTGTCGCAGGCGGGTTTCGAAGACATTCAGATTTTTGGCAGCATGCAAGGTGAAGAGTTCTCACCAGAATCCAGTGGCAATCTGATCATTACAGCGATCAAAGCGTAACTTATCTTTCCGATTAAACTCGAATCACTCAAAAATCATTCTTGACTTCATGCCTGGAATGGCTATAATCTTAACTGGTATGACCTCTTACCAATATTATGGTTGTTCTCATTTTCTGTTATTGATCCTGATTTTAATTTCCTTTCACCGCTGAAAGTCCCCAAAAAAGCGAGGTAATCATGAGTAAATCCCGTGTATTTCGACCACCCTGGCTGGAACAGGTTGCTTCCCCACGTTCTTATCGTAGTCTGTATAAATGGGGAGAACCGGATGGTTTCAAACATCCCAATCAGGGTTTGTATCGAATGCTCAAGGATGTCTTTGAGCTGAATGATGATGATTTTCAATCCCCTATCAACACCGGATTGCATGAATTTTCTGAAGAAATCCCCAGCCAGATGGAAACCAGACACCTCAATTTTTTCAAAGAACTGGTTGGAGAGGAAAATCTTTCAACCGACACCTTTCATCGCACGCAGCTGTCCTATGGAGCCGGGATGCTCGACGCTTTACGGGTGCGCCACAGGATATTTGAGAATTTACCGGATGTTGTCATCGCACCGCGCAGCAACGCTGAAATTGCTGCCATTTTGAAATATTGCCAGCAGGAATTGTTGCCAGTCTATATTTATGGAGCCGGCTCGACGGTTACCCGTGGCGTTGAAGCTGTGCGAGGTGGTGTATGCCTTGATATGAGCAAACACATGAATCAAGTGTTAGATTTCAATGAAATCAATCAGACCATTACCGTTCAGGCCGGGATGTATGGCCCTGCGCTGGAGAAAATTCTGAACGATGCACCGGCCACACTGAAGGCTGAACGCTGCTACACCTGCGGCCATTTCCCCCAATCCTTCCTGCATTCCAGTGTCGGTGGTTGGGTGGTTACCCGGGGTGCTGGGCAGAATTCCACTTATTATGGCAAAATCGAAGATCTGGTGCTCTCACAACGCTATGTCACCCCCAACGGAGAGCTACACACCCCTGGCTACCCGCGTTGTGCCACCGGTCCGGATTACAACCAGATCATGATCGGATCAGAAGGTTGTTTCGGCGTGCTGACAGAGGTAACGCTTAAACTGTACCGCTACCAACCGGAAACGAAGCAACGCTACAGCTACTTATTCAAAAACTGGGAGGATGCCCAGCTTGCCGTGCGGGAAATCATGCAGGCAGAAGCGGGTTTCCCATCTGTGTTTCGTCTCTCAGACCCGGAAGAGACAGATGTGGCCATGCG
>DAOUGX010000249.1:0-1847 GCA_034428855.1 Anaerolineaceae bacterium
AGGCCCAATCCATGTTCACGGCAAACTTCTTCATAACTTGCCCGATGCAAACCTGGCAATCCTCCAAAATTTTTCAAGATTCTTTGTCCCACCATGACAGCACTTTCCCCCTGAACACCTACTCGCAAAATAATAGCTAGTAACTCTGCTTCACTTAATGCTCCAGGACCATACTCCGCCAATCTTTCACGCGGTCTTTCATTAAGATCAAGATCCTGGATTCGGTATATTCGATTGTTCATTGATAACCTCTTTGTTCCTTTATTAATGATCAACTGAATTACTTTACTGAAAAATATAAAATAAATCAAGCGTAGCAACCTGTGAAAAACCTCATCCATGCTATAATTTCAGGATGGAGAAATTATGAATTTTGATCTTTCCTCTATGAATAGTTATGTCATGATCGCGACCGCTTTCGCTGCAGCTTTTTTGGCCACATTATGGGTAAGTCTCATCATTTGGACAATTCGCGATGTGAGAAGACGATCGAAAGACCCAATGGCTCGAGTACTTGCTGTTCTGATCGTTGCTCTCCTTTTTTTACCTGGAATGCTCATTTACGCCATTTTAAGACCAGCTAAAACATTGGATGAGGAATTCCAGCAATCTCTTGAAGAAGAAGCTCTTTTACAGACTATTGAAGATATCCCCCTTTGCCCGGGATGTTCCCGAAAAATTAAACATGACTGGATTGTCTGTCCGAATTGCCAAACAAAATTGAAAAAAAAGTGTCATCATTGTAAAGCTTTGATGGAATTACCCTGGAATATATGCCCATTTTGCGGAACCACCGTTCCCGGTATGCGAAAGGAAATTCTATCCCCCGAGGAAACACTTCCATCTTTGTCTCCTTCCCTCTTTGATAATGTAGAAGATCAAAACCAACCGACTGAGGTCTCATAATCGTGATCAAATCTTTAAAACCTATAGAACCTGTTGACTATTTAGTTATTGGACATATCACACAGGATGTTGTACCTGGTGGTTTCGTTCCTGGTGGAACAGCATCCTATTCTTCTTTGACAGCTCATGCTTTCGGTCTTAGAGTAGGCATCCTGACTTCCTTTGCACAGGATGTAATCCTTCCTGATCTGAAAGATATTCAAGTCGTCAGCTCAATCAGTGAAAAATCCACGGTCTTTGAAAATAAATATGAAAAAGATGGACGTCACCAACGAATTCTGAGCAGAGCTGAAATTCTTCACCCCAATCAAATCCCACAAACCTGGTTATCTCCCAAAATTGTTCATTTTGGACCTATTGCAGATGAAATTGATTTTTCTTTCTTAAGGTCCTTTCCTAATTCATTCATTGGAGTAACCCCTCAGGGCTGGTATCGCACCTGGGATTCGACCGGAAAAGTTGGGTTTACAAACTGTATCGAAGCCAAACATTATCTTCAATTTGCAGATGCAGTTGTTCTGAGCATTGAAGACCTTCAATTTGATGAAGGATTAATTGCAGACTTAGTTTATGGGGTGAAAGTTTTAGTTATTACAGAAGGATCCTGTGGTGCCAGGGTGTATTGGAATGGAGATGTTCGTACTTTCAGAGCTCCCGAAAAGGAAGAGATAGATGCAACTGGAGCTGGCGACATATTTGCGGCTTCCTTCTTTGTCCGATTGGCTCAAACCAAAGATCCTTGGACATCTGCTCGATTTGCTACTTACATCGCAGCTAATTCTGTCACCAGGAAAGCTATGGATAGCCCACCCACCGATTCAGAAATTCAAGATCATCTGGTTGAAATCATTTAAGAACACAGGGAAAAATGGCACGAATATACACACTCGTCAATCAAAAAGGTGGTGTAGGTAAAACGACCACTGCTATAAATCTGGGAG
>DAOUGX010000250.1:0-12115 GCA_034428855.1 Anaerolineaceae bacterium
GTTGGAATTTCATGTTTATCAATCACCAAATCTACTAATATTTTTATCAACTCATCTGAGATGATAAATTCCCCAGAAACAACTTTTCGTATGTTTTGTATTAATTCCTCAATTTCATCGTTTTTCAAAAAATACCCATCAATACCCACTCTTATTGCATTTAAGAATTCCAATTTTGACTTTCTTAGTGAAAAAATTACAATTTTTAAAGATTTATATTTGGATTTGATTGATTTCAATTGATTCCAGATATCAATTGTTCGGAAATCAGAATCAACAAGGACGATGTCAATAATTTCCTTGGAAAGAAGCTCTTCAGCATTCTGAACGGTAGAAAAGTCACCAATCACCTGTAATTCTGGATAATCAGTGAATATTGCTTTTAAACCCTTTCTAAAAAGGGAATTGTCATCTACGAGAAGTATTTTTATTTTTGATTCCATACATTAATTTTACTTATGATATTAAATAAAAAACACGAGTTTTCACCCGTGTTTTATTCCTTCATCACATTAAATTTTTTACTTAAAGGTATTAATATGAGTTACTACTTGCCAAATTTCTTCTTCTGATAAAACATTTTTGAATGAAGGCATTGAGGAATTATATGGATCCATAGCCCCACCTTCTGATATTCGATAAAACAAATAATCATCGTTAAATTTGGCAACACTTTCCACAAGATTCGCAGCTACTGGAGACAATGCTTGTCCTGCAGGTCCATCTCCTTTACCGCTTTCACCGTGACAGGATGCACATTGAACAGCATAAATTGCTTGTCCTGCAGCAGCAGCATCACTTCCTAAAGGATTTGTTTTTCCAGCATATTCAGACGGGATAGCAGGTGATTCGGCAGGAGTGCTTCCACCACAAGCATTCAAAATCAAACTACTAAAGACGATCATGAATATTACAATTGTATAATTTTTTTTCATTCATTCCTCCAACTGGGTGAATTTATTTTATAAGGCAATTATAAATCTAATGTTTAATTAATCAACACATATTCCTATACATAAGTTCAATTTAAAAATTATCGTGTTAATAAACAATAAATCTGATGATGTTTGTCACTTTCATTGATAATTAAACTAAATTATCTTAAAGATAGAATTATCAGTAGAGGTGAAATATGTTTCGTATTAGTCGTAAATTAGATTACGGAATTCAATTAATGGTAGCACTGGCAAAAGAAGCTGAAGGTAAACCAATTCCAACCGCAAAATTATCTGAAATTTTAGAGATTCCGCTTCCTTTCCTTCATCAAATAGGTCATTCGTTAATGCAAGCAGGCTTGATAAAAGCTTCACCAGGACCACGTGGAGGAATTAAATTAAGTTTACCAGCGGTAGATATTTCAGTTTTGGAAATAGCTGAATCACTGGAAGGAAAAATTTGTTTAAATTCCTGCATTGCTGATGAAGATACATGCCAAAAAATTGATGATTGTAATGCCAAAAACATGTGGGCAACTATGCAGGGTCAAATTGTCAATTTTTTAGGGGGAATAAACTTGGACATTTTAGCTAAACAAGAATTATCGGCTGAACTGTTTAAAGAAAACTCAATTAAATAACTGGTTAAATAAAACCACGAAGTCTAAGAATCTTCGTGGTTTAAATTAAATTTATTCTAAAGCTGCTAATACTTGTTGACTATGTCCTTTTGGTTTTACATTTTCAAAAATTTCAACTAACTTCCCATCTGAATTGATTAAGAATGAAGTTCTTAAAACACCATAGTATTCTTTTCCATACATAGATTTCTTGCCCCATACTCCATATATTTCGCAAACATGATGATCCTCATCTGCTAACAAAGTGAATGGAAGATTATACTTTTCCTTAAATTTCTTGTGGGATTTTGGCGAATCAGGACTTACTCCTAAAATTACGACGCCTGCTTGGTTATATTGAAAATAATCGTCACGGAATTCACAAGCTTCGGTAGTACAACCAGGTGTGTCATCCTTTGGATAAAAATACAACAATACTGGTTTTCCAAGATAATCACTTAATTTGTGTGATTTTCCATTTTCATCTAACAGTTCGAAATCTGGTGCTTTTGTATGTTTTTCTAGCATTTTACCTCCTAAATCGTACAACTATTGTATCAATTCTAAGCCCATACAAGACACATCATATCCATCTAAAGATTGTACAATCCTCCGAAACTCCTCATCTTTCATTGCTTGAATGATAGGAAAGAATAATTCTGAATTAAAAATGGTTTCTGGAACGATTAAATCATACCTTTCCTTAAATAAAGGAATAAAATCCAGTTCCAAAGCTTTGGCCGCAGCAGTTATACCCAGACCAGTATCCCCACGAGAGGATTTAATTGCTGCAGCTACACTCAAATGAGTAAATTCTTCCTGGTCATAACCTTTTATTTGTGATTGATTAAGTCCTAGTTGGCCAAGATGATAATCTAACAAAATTCTTGTTCCAGCTCCCCTTTGTCTATTTACAAAATTAATATCTGGACGGATCAAATCACGCAGGTCTTTTATTCCTTTGGGATTCCCCGCTTGGACCATTAACCCTTGTTCTCGATAAACCCAAGGGACCACAACAACTCTAAAATTCTTAACATATTTCTCAACATAACTAACGTTGAATGTGCCTCGCTCAGGATCAAAAAGATGTGACCCGGCAAAGTGAGATTCTCCACGGTTAAGAGAAATAAGACCACCTAAACTTCCAACATTAGCTGATACTAACCTTTTTCCTTGCAGAGATAAATATTCTGATAGTAAGTCTAAAGAAAGATCGTGAGAACCAATGACCATTAACGTGTCATTAATTAAGCTTTTATCCTTATTTAGAATTACATTAACTTTATCTCCTGCTTCTTTTCCCTGAATCCCTCTGGGAATGATAGCGTATCCATCTGATCTGACCATAGAAGTAATTACACCCGCACCTCTCGAAAGCGGCGCAGCTAAAATACGCTCTCCAACTTTTGCAGTCACCACCCGTACGTAATCATCATCTCCTGCTGGAGAGGTAATTTTTCTGGTTAATTCAGCCTCGATAATTTGTTCATTTTGATCCGATTTCCCAGCCCACTCAGCTATCAATGGTTTCACAAAGATTTCTCCAGTTAATGCAGCGGAAACCGGATATCCAGGTACTCCAATGATAGGTACAGGTTTTCTATTTTCAACATGAATCATTCCAAGAATAACTGGGTGGCCAGGCCTTACCGCTACTCCATGGACATATACTTCTCCCAATTTTTCAATTACTTTTGAAGAATAATCTTCTGATCCCGCAGACGAACCAGCATTAATGAGAATTAGGTCAGAACTCTGTGCAGCTTTAATTACCTGGTCACATAAATCATCTAGATTGTCCTTCGTAATTTCAGAACGTTTAGCTACTCCTCCCCATTTAATTATCTGAGCAGCCAAAACAATCGAGTTATATTCAATGATGTCTCCCTTTTTTAATTCTTTCCCTAATTCAATAAGTTCTGTTCCGGTTGGTATAATTGACACAGTGGGTTTTTTGATAACTTCAACTTCAGTTTGACCACAAGCTGCAATTGCACCTAAATCAACCGGTATGAGGGTTCTATTGGCAGGCAAAACCAGTTCTGTGGCCACAATGTCTTCTCCCATAGGTCGTATATGCGACCATGGTGTCAAAGAAGATCGAACTCGAATTGCGTATGGAAGTCTTTTATTTGAATCGATTAAACCATTAGAATCAATTGCTTCTGTTAATTCGATTGGTATCACACAATTGGACCAATCCGGAATTGGATCACCTGTATCAACATATATTGCTTGTTCATCTATTCTCAATATTATTGGATTCGTCGGCATGGCGTTTTGGATATCCTCTGACCTTATTGCAAATCCATCCATCGCAGATGCATGGTAATGCGGAGAGGAGATTTTTGCCCAAATTGGTTTTGCGAGAATTCTTCCAACAAGATTCTCACTTAATGGAAAAACTTCTGTATTTAAAACTCCTCTTAAATTGTTTTTTTCCAATGCATCATAAAAACGATTTTTAGCATCCTGCAAAGGTATATCATGCAAATAAATAGTCATTCATTAATCCTTAAATCAATAATATTTCAACTTCAGAAAAGGCTTCCAATCCAGTTTTATTCGGTTCAATCCGAGCCAGACCGGCAGCTGATAAAAGTGAAAAAATCAAATTGCTTTTATAAAAAATTGGTTCCACTAGAGGATACCCTTTTTCATAGCGGTTCATAAATTTTACTGGTACCCAATCTTCCCTGCCTGCCATAGAAGGAACGTTTATCGTTATGATTCCTTTCATCATCTGATTCAAAAAATTATGGTTTTCCTCTCCCCTCATTAATGGCATAATCGTTTTTAATACCAGGTGAGCGATAACAAATGCACTAACCGGGTTTCCTGGTAATCCAATGATCGGTTTGCCATCAATTGCCGCAAAAATCGTTGGTTTACCTGGTTTTATATTTACTCCATGAACAATTACTCCAGGATTTCCCAAATCATTTATTACTTCAGATGTTAAATCTCTAACGCTTGCCGAAGAACCAGCAGTAACAATCACGAGATCATTCTCTTCAAAAGCTTTTTTTAACGAATCAAACAATTGTTGCTTATTATCTTTTACGATCGGATAGATCGATGGAATTCCGCCAAGTTTTTCAATAATAGTACTTAGAGAATATGAATTTATGTCCCGGATTTGTCCAAGTTCTGGTACTGACCAAGGTGGAATAATTTCATCTCCAGTTGATAAAATTCCAACTTTTGGAAGGGAATACACCTCAATTTCTATTATTCCAAGTGCCATTAATGCAGCTATCTCGGCAGGTCGCAATCTTGTACCTTTTTTTAATACTATAGACCCATTTTTTATGTCTTCACCTTTTAATATGATATTTTCGCCAGCTGGAATTGCTTTGTAAACTTCGATTTCATTTGAGGTAGAGGTCTGTGTATTCTCAACCATGACGACAGCATCTGCTCCTTCGGGTAACATTCCACCTGTGTGAATTAAACATGCTTGACCTTTTTTTAAGGTTACAGAAGCTGGTCTACCCATTAATATTTCCCCGACGACTTCAAAAAAAGCTGGAAGCACCTCGGATGCACCGAAAGTGTCTTTACTATTTACGGCAAAACCATCGACTGTACTTCTCGTGAAAGCAGGAATATCCTCCGAAGAAAAAAAATCCCTAGCTAATACTCTGTCCAATCCTTTATCAGTATTCAAAATTTCAGTTTGATTTCCACTAAAATCTAACTGTTCTACTAATTTATTAATTGCATCATTTGGAGAAAGTAATTCCAAAAATTCGGGCATTCTCACCTCAACCATAAGATAAAAACATAAAAATATGCCAAAACACTAATCGAACCTAAAGAGGAAATTTTTAATAATCTCCATCGCGGTTTGTAACCTTCACCAATTCTCCACATCTCCCAAAATTGTACTCCAGCAAAAGGTAAGGATAACCAGGCAGGATAACTCAAAATACCGGACAATCCAAAAATCGCTGCAATTCCATAAAGAACATATGATATAAGAACAAAGTAGTTATGAAGCTTCATACCCAAATTCCATCCTAATTTTGTCATAAGAGTATAGTTTTGAGTCTTAATATCTTCATAATATTTTTCTAATGATTGCGCAAGAAAAAAAGCGAGAAGTAAGAATATTGCAGGAAAAGTAATTAAAAACAAAGTTTGGTGAAGAATATCAATTTGTAGAAAAATTGCAAAAAATGGGGCTAAAGCTGTAGTTTGAATGGAAAGGAAAATTTCAGAGTAGCCTCTCAATATGAACAAAAGTGGTGGAATAGATGAAGATATTACAACCAGAAAAAATAAACCAAAAAAAATTAATAAAACAAATTCATTCTCGAATTTGGAATATAGCAGCACTGAAAATATTGCTCCAATGGTTAAAAGCGTATAAGACAATAATAAAAGATTATTTTTTAAGGTCAAATTTTCTTTAGAACGATTTTTTTTACCCAACTCGCTGACATTAAAAAAACATTTTAGATAGTCTGAACATAATGAAAAAAGAATTACAATGCATAGCCCTAGCCAAAAATAATCTACTTTTATAGACCTTCCAATGTAAGAAGCAAATCCCCCTCCAATTGCATAACCAACGATGGGTAAAAAAATATTTATGGGTTTTATACATAGTATTAATTGTTTAAATAATGAATTATTTTTCAATTAGATCTCTGGTTGTTTATTGAGTGATTTGGTTTAATCGTGTGAAAAAAAGGATATCATAAATTGTAGCTAATATCCAAAATGATTTATAGTTTTATCTTCGTAGAAAATTGGAAAAGAAGAACCATACATTTGCTGGTCTTTCTGCCAACCTTCTCATAAAGTATGGATACCAATGATTTCCATAAGGTACATATACCCGAACTTTATAACCAAGATTAATATATTTTTGTTGTAAATCTCTCCTAATCCCGTACAACATTTGAAATTCAAAAGTAGATTTATCAAGCTTTTTCTGATTGGCATACTCAATTGCATTTTGAATTCTCAATTCATCATGCGAAGCAATTGCAATCAAAGGTGGAAAACATCCATCTTCGCTAACAGATTGAGAAGTACAAGTATTTACTCTATCCAAACATATTTTTGTTAATCGGTCAAAATTTTCATCAACATCTTTTTTATTCGGAAATGCTACATCTTTCGATTCTTTATAAGCACCTTTCACCATTCGTATTGGAATACATTCATTCATTAGTTTCTTAACATCAATTTCACTTCTATATAAATAACTTTGAATAACTGTACCAATGTCCATATATTTTTTTCTCACATTCGCGAGAATATCCAGGGTTTCTTGGGTTATCGAACTATCTTCCATATCAATTCGTATGAAATTTTGAACTTCAACCGCTTTATCCAAAATTAAATTCAGATTTTGTGTGCAGATACCTTTGTCAATATTTAAGCCTAATTGGGACAATTTTATTGAAACATTCGCTCGAACATTTTGTCTTTTAATTGCATCAAGTAAATCAATCACCTCTTTGGTTGCAATGATCGTATCAGCAACAGTAACAGAATTTTCTCCTAAGTGATCAATTGTTGCATTCAAACCTTGTTTATTTAAATCTATTGCAACTTTGATCACTTCAGAAATTTCTTCGCCAGCAATAAATCTTGATGCAAATTTCCAGGCAAATTTCCAATTCATAATGAGATTCTGTGCCCAAAAAGCTTTGGATAGAAATATAAAGAAAGCTCTTAACATAGTTACCTCATTTTACGATTTCTTATGATTTATCTTACTACACAATTCAGACATCTCATTTTTTTCTACAATAAAAAAAATAGTATAGAATATTATCAATGGCCAAAAAAATCAAAATAAGTAATTCAAATAAAAAATTTAATAAAATTTTTTTCTTTCTATCCATTTATCTTCTAATAGTTACCATATTATTGAGTATGAATGGAGGATTTATATCTAACCTTGTTTTTTTTGTAATCTTATTGCTCATCATGTTAACAAGTGTATTGTTTTTTTTGGCTTTTTTTGGTCAATTTGTTTTACCAGTAATAAATTTATCAGAGCGTATAAAATCTGTTCAAAGAATTTTATATTATATAGCAGGAAATCATGGACCAGCGTTTTTTATAGAAAATGGCGAGCTTCGTGAAAGGAAAATAGAACGATCTAAAACAGGTCCTGGAGTAATAATTTTAGACACAGCAAGTGCAGCATTAATTAGAAGCCCCGTTAAGTATAAAGGTGCAATTGGACCAGGCATTGCATTCACTGAGAAAAATGATCTGATTGCAGGAATTGTCGATTTACATATTCAGTCGCAGAGTGTTGGACCACGAATGGAAGAGGATCCGTTTGCGCCAATTCAAAAAGGGGAAACTTCAGCTGCTTTTGAAGCACGAATGACAAGAAGAAATGAAACATTGGCAATTACCAGAGATGGAATCCAATTATGTGCAAACATTACTGTGCGGTTTAAAATTGATGCTAACCCAGGAGAAGGTAATACAGCATTTGGTTATAATTCATCGTCTGTTGAAAAAGCAATAATTGGACAAAGTATTAATTTTGAAAAGCCTGATGACAATCCGGATCGAATAATAAGTTGGAAATGGTATCCAGTTAATTTAACGATTGACATTTTCAGAGAATATATTTCCAAATATACAACAAATGAGTTATTTCCTTTATTAAAATCTGAAGCTAACATTCTTGACTTAATAACAAAACAAATAAAAACAAGACTCACACAATCTCATTACTATTTACTTGATAATTTTGGGAATGAATTAAGTGAGACAGAATTTAGCAAAGAATTCCATTTATTAAAACAAAGGGGAATTAGATTTCTGGATTTAATAATTACAAATTTAAGGTTTCCTGCTCAAATCGAGGAAAGCTTACAGTCCAGATGGAAATCTTCCTGGCTTGAAGTCGCGACCAAAGAAAAGAAATTAACAGAAAAACAACATTCTATGCAAATTATTGAAGGGCAGAACCATGCATTGATGGATTTTGCCTACGGATCGACAAAGTATTTGGGTTCCTATACTACCAACCAAGTATTATCTCAAAAAGAAATAATTATCTCACTTCTAAAAGGCAATTTAGACACGATATCTCAGGATACTGAATTATCTATTAACCTTAAAAATGAATACAAGGATATTTCAGATTTAATAGAATGGGTCAGATCTCAAGGAGATCTTTCATGAGACAGTCCTTGGATATAAAAAATGAGATAGGAAAAACTAATATCCCATATGTTGGAATTCTTGATGCAACTTTTAATTCAATTTTTTCTACTAATTCGAAGGCGGGCAACTTTCGATTTATAGTATTACAAATATTGTTCTATTCAACTTGGATACTTTGTGCCTTTACTTTTCATCAACCTGGTGAGATTGATTATCCCTGGCTGGATTTTCTATATATTTTGCCATTTCCGATTATGGAAACAATTGTCAATTTGATTGAATTATTTTTAGCATGGGATGTCCTTCTGGTCGTGTTGTCCTTATATATCGGGTATAAAATTTCTTTAACTTTTGCTTCTATTTATTTAGCAGACATTTTCGAAATTAAAGACCAATCGATCTCTGAAAAATACTTAAAACAATCTGCTTTCACTTTTCCAATTTATTATCAGATTCATGTTGAAAACGCACAAGTTCGACCCGCAGATCAATCTTCTCCAATTTTTCGAATAGGTGGACCTGGAAAAGTTATTATTAATATAGAAAATGCTGTTGTTTTTGAAAAGATAAACGGTACTCCCAGAATTTCTGGCACTACGATAGAAAAACCGATTGAACTCGAAAGCTTCGAGAGAGTACGAAAAATCATTGATTTGCGAGATCAATCAGCAAATCTAAGCATCTCTGCTCGGACACTGGATGGAATACCTATTGAAATTAAAGACATTCGGTTAATTTTTAGTGTGTTTCGAAATACGAAATTAAGTACAATCGAAAAACCTTACCCTTTTAGTGAAGATGCAATTTTCTGGTTGGTTTATCAACAAGATACCAACCCTTGGACCACCACATTAGTTGATTTAGTCAGAACAGACCTCATTTCTTATATTAATCATCATTTATTGAGTGAATTATTCTCTTCTGCCAGTCCTAAAGATATTAATCTCCATATTCAATATCAGAAACATATGGATTATAGAATCCGATTAAATTTAGCTCATACAAGAAGATACAAAATCAAACGGGAATTGTTGCCAATTAGAAAAAAGGATGCACCAAACAATAAACCAATTTATTATAAAAAAATTCACTCAAAAAAATTAATCACTACCAAATATTTTAACAAGAAATCTACCAACATGCCTGAATTTGTGCCGAGAACATCCTTATCAAATTTATTCTATGAAAATGTGACTTCATCATTTCACAGTAAAGCACAAAAAATTGGAATGAAATTAGAATGGATTAATGTCGGCACCTGGTACTCTCCTTCTAACATTGTGCCAGAACAATTTATGACTGCATGGAAAATCTCATCTGAAAATAAGTTGAAATTAGATCCACAGGTACTATTCGGAATATTCACCCAAAGCAGAAAACAACATTTAGCTCAGACAATTAAATCAACACCAATCATTTCGTTTATTCTTAAAAGAGAAAGTGGTAAATCTAATACTGAAATAGTTAATGAATTAATTAATGAATATAGTGCAAAATTATGGGGGGCAAAAGAATTGTATCTTAAGAAAAAGGGACGAGTACCAATTCAAATTGAGAGATCTTTACAACAAATTCGAAATTTTCAAATTAATCACATAAAAGAACAAGCAATTTTTTTGACCGACAACGATTCTCAATCAACAAATAATTTTGAGGATGAAGTAAATGGTCAAGAATAATTATTATTTATAAAGTAGATTTATCCAATATACCTTTTTTTATTTGGCAAATTTAATTGATAAATTTATCGTGTTGGAGTTTGTGAAGGCCATCTTGTATCAGTTGGTCGTGGAGTTCGGGTTGGCGTGAATGTTTGAGTTCTGGTAGGCGTGCTTGTGATTGTTGGAGTGCGAGAATTAGTTGGTGTTATTGTCCGGGTCGGAGAAATACTCGGTGTGAGGGTTGGTAACGGTGTTCTGGTTGATGTCGGAGTAAAAGTCCGAGAAGCCGTGGCAGTGGAAGTAATCGTTGAAGTGTTCGTTGGAGGAATCCCAATGATCGCAAATCTCCCAGAGGTTTTCCAGGTCGTCCCAACGAAGAGTTGAACTTCATAAAAACCTGGCTGCCATTCAGTAGCGGATTGTTCGCATTCAGTATACCCATAACCCCCTGTTCCTCCATTCCATGGAGCTGTTTCATAACATAATATTTTCATGTCAATCAATCGATACCAAATCGAAGTCCATTGAGTTCCTGGGATCATATCAACATAACTATAAGTTGCATAGAGAATTGAAATCGGATGATCAAACTCTCCAGACGGATTAATAGGCTGTAAACCTTCATCAATACTTTTAGAAAAAACAATCGGAGAAAACAAAGCTTCCGAATTGGGAATTACTGTGCTTTCGAATTGCGCTTGAATATCATCTGGAATGATTGGTGTGGGGCTTATTGCCGGTGTAAAAGTCACTGTGGGAGATAAAGTGATTGTTGAAGTCAGAGTGATCGTTGGAGTTAACGTAATAGTTGGTGTTAATGTAATTGTGGGAGAGGGGGGAAAAATTAAATATATGGCAGGTTCAGCAAATCGATTGAAAAAGAATGCAGAAATTGAAAATATCAGCCCCAAAAGTAAAAATTTTATCGCTTTCCACTGCATCTTCATTCGTTTTTGATAAAACGGCATCTTTTGCGCAAGTTTATAATTTTTTACCATTAACCATAAACTAGTTAAAATACCAATAATTGCTAAAAAGAAAGCTGTTTGAACCGCTGTTTTGATATCCAAATCGAACATTGTTATTCACCTTGTTGAATTAATTATTATACCCTGATGAAATTAATACGGTAAAAGTTAAAAAACCAATATAATCAAATAAGCAACTTTCAATTGGTGAACAGGATGCCACTAAGAATCGATGAATTAATTTTGGATAGATATAGGATAAAAAGAATCCTTGGTCATGGAGGAATGGGTTCTGTTTACATGGCCTTGGATGAAAATATTAATGTTCCAGTGGCGATTAAAGAAAATCTTGTTTTATCTGATAATTTTGCAACACAATTTAAAAAAGAAGCAATAATCCTGGCTGGTCTTCGCCACCCCAACTTACCCAGGGTAAGTGATTATTTTTACATTCCAGCGCAAGGACAATATCTTGTCATGGATTACATCGATGGGGAAGACTTGAGAGAAAGAATTGAACGGGAAGGACGTCTGCCAGAGAAAGATGTTCTTGTTATTGGCCTAAGGATTTGTGATGCATTAATTTATTTACACAATCTCACTCCTAAAGTTATCCATCGTGACATCAAACCCGGTAATATTCGTATTACACCGGAAGGAAATGTCGTCCTGGTTGATTTTGGATTGGTAAAAGTATTCGAGTTAAATCAACAAACAGCTACTGGCGCAAGAGCAATGACTCCAGGTTATTCTCCACCTGAACAATATGGCAAAGG
>DAOUGX010000251.1:0-17534 GCA_034428855.1 Anaerolineaceae bacterium
AGAGAAAGTAATCCTTTATTACGAAGTATCACCGGGTCATTATTTGGTTTTTTCACAGCCTGGTATTTATTTCCATTGATTGAGGAAAGTATGGCAGAAACTAGGGCTGTGATCACTGAAAAAATTAAATATATTGAATCTTTAGGCATTAAATAATTATGATCGTCAATAATAAAAATGGCCTAAAGTATTACACATTTAAGAGTTTTCCGAATGATGGTTTATTTCATGGTATTTTTACAAGAGTTGGTGGAATTAGTCAAAATTCATTTTCAAGCTTAAATGTTGGGGAGACAGCAGGCGATTCAAAAGAAAATGTGATTGAAAATCGTAATCGAATCATTAATGTATTTGGAAAATCCATTGATTCGATATTTGATGTTTGGCAAATTCATAGTGAAAAGGTAATCTTATCTGATCAAGCTAGAAAAATTGGTACTACCCATGAACAAGCAGATGGAATTCTGACAAACTCAAAAGAAGTTTCATTATTCATGCAATATGCAGATTGTGTCCCCATTTTATTGTTCGATCCAGGAAAACATGTTATCGGTATAGTTCATGCTGGTTGGCAAGGTACCGTAAAAAGAATTGTGCAAAATGCAATAAGAATAATGGTTTCCAACTTTAATTGTGATCCAAAAGAAATTTTGGCTGGAATTGGTCCTTCTATTGGCCCAGACCATTACGAAGTTGGAGAAAATGTAATCGATGAAGTTTCTGAAAAATTGAGTGAATTCAGTTCTGAAGTTTTGATTTATGAAGGTGCTAAGTATTACTTTGATTTGTGGAAATCAAATGAACTGCTCCTACGACAGGTAGGAGTAACAAATGTTGAAGTGGCTGAAATTTGTACAGCGTGTAATCTGCATGATTGGTATTCTTATCGCCTGGAGGGACAACAATCCGGTCGATTTGGAGTCGTAATTGGGTTAAATTTATGATGATTGATCAATCCATAAATTATAAATATCAATCCATCCTCGAGGATGTTCATTTATCTTGTGTCAAATATGGTCGAAATATCAGCTCTATAAAATTAATCGTTGTTACAAAAAGTCAACCAGTACACAAAATACAGGAAGTGATATACGCTGGAGCTAGATACCTAGGTGAAAATTATCCTGAAGAAACCGTCGAAAAGAAGAATTCAATGTTGAATTTAACGGAAGATTTGGAATGGCACATGATTGGACATTTGCAAAGCAGAAAAACTCAAATTGTAATAGATCATTTTAATATGCTTCAATCTTTAGACAGTATTAAGCTGGCAAATCGATTAGATCAACAATTGAAAAAGTCTGGAAAGAAAATGAGTGTATTACTTCAGTTTAATGTTGGTGGTGAAGAAAGTAAATTTGGGTGGGATGCATCAAGGCGAGAACAATGGCCAATATTATTGCCTATTGTTAATGAAGTTGCTAATTTGCAAACCTTGAAAATTGTTGGTTTGATGACAATGCCTCCTTTAGTAGATGATGAATTTGAATCTAGAAAAAACTTTAAACAACTCAGGGATTTAGGAGAATTTCTTCAAAGCAATATACCTGAATTGCATATATCGGAGTTATCAATGGGTACCAGTCAAGATTATAGAAACGCGATTGCTGAAGGAGCAACAATGATTAGAATTGGTACAGCCATTATGGGAACCAGAGAACAATAAAATTGAGAGGCAGTATGTTTGATTTCTTAATCGTTTTGGTACGTGTTGCAGCAAATATCTTTTCGCTATTGGTTATAGTAAAAGTTTTACTCAGCTATTTTTTATCACCTTACCATCCTGTTCGGCAAACAATTGACCAAATTATTGAACCATTATTATCGCCAATTCGCAATCGAATGCCAATGATCGGGATGTTCGATTTCAGTCCAATAATTTTACTGGTTTTGATTCAAATTATTGAATTTTTATTAGTGAGTGTATTTGCTTCTTTGTGAGATTAATTTTAATTTAAAAAATTAATTATGAGATTTTGATCTGGAATTCTTTATTAACATTAAGGTAACTAAAATCTGGTTCAATAAAAATCTATCCTGAGATGAAGACATAATTTGGGTCATCTTCGAAATGGTGACTTCATCAAACTC
The DNA here is from genome assembly GCA_034428855.1 of Anaerolineaceae bacterium. GTDB lineage: Bacteria > Chloroflexota > Anaerolineae > Anaerolineales > Anaerolineaceae > UBA6170. The sequence continues at coordinate 2,092 of DAOUGX010000251.1, forward strand.
CTGTGTTGATGATTTGATTGCCTGACTTATATCAGTGATGGACGGGGAGTCTAATGCAAGTGAAAGAATTGGTGTAACTGCTTGAACCGGAGAAACACCCAAATTCTGCCTTCCAGCAAATTCAATGACCCATGAATTTTCTACAAGGGGTATTCTTTTTTCAGGGATAAGACAATCTTCTGATTCGAGGAATTCAAGCGCTTGAGCTGCAGCATTTCGAACTACCCATTGGCTATCCTGAATCATAAAATCTCTCAATGTTTGTATTGCCCAATCTGATTTTAATTTTACGAGTCCATTGATCGATGACCTTCTGACAACGATATCTTCCATAGTTGTTGCTTCTTTTAATATCTCAGTGCCATAGGAAGGGTTAAATGCTAAACTTTCAGCTACAATTTTTCTTACACTCTCATCGCCATTAAGTAGAACTCTGCCTAATTCGTGAATGGCTTCCTCAGTATCATATGTCGATAAAGCAAGACAAACAATTTTCTGAAGAAATTTAGTTGTGGTTTGGGATAAAGAAACCAACTCTGGTACCAATGACTTATCTCGGTTTGAAGCTGAAATACCAAATAGTGCAAGCTCCTTAAAAGAATCATTTTTATGAGTTAATAGTTGTTTGAAAAAGACCACAAGGCTTGCATCATTTGATAAAACTAATGCCCCGATCGCTCTTATCTTAATTGGGAAAGTAACTTGCTCATTTTGAATTATCTGAACGAGTTTTTTAATGAACAAATTTTTCCAATTGAGGGTTTTGGTGGAAAGTTTCAACCAGTGATGAATACTAAATAGTCCAGAAGGAATTATTGAATTTTCATTAGAAATTAATGGATAAATCCATTCAGATTCTGGATCATTGGAACTACGAAATCCTAAATAGGAAAAATTAGCTGGCCATTGTAAATTAATCCCTTTTACTTCACGAATTGGTTCTAAATGGTCGGATTCACTTGCTAAATAACCAACGAGTTCAGAGTGGATGAATGTGAATTTCCCGTTATCGAATAACCGAATAATATCTGATTGCATTAATTTAGATAAGGCATCATCCTTTTGATCACTGGAAATTTGATAATTTTGATTCTCAATTAAATCAAGAGCCAAAGTTGAAGCTAATTCGCGAAGTGGTTTTTGATTAAGAATTCGTTTAACAAATTTTTGATATAAATCGCTAATTCCTGCACCCCACAAATCACCGGAAAGTGCATTCCATATATGTAAAGTATGTTCCAGGGGTGTGAGTGGTTTAAGGTTATCTGAAGCCCAATTATGAATAAGTAAGTTTTCAAATTCATTTAAATCTTGTGATATGTTATTTGATATATCCTTTTTCCATAAACGATTCCAATTGGAATAGAAATCAATGATTTGAGAATTTGACCAGGCTGAAAGAAATAATGGTGAAAAGTTGAGTCGAAGCAAATCACCAAAGTAAAGGGTTGAAGAGGTAACTATTATTTGTAGATCAGGATATTCTTGTTTAATTTTCTTAATATAATCCACAAATAGATCAAATTGTGTAGGTGGTAACTCATCTAAAGAATCAATAATTAAAATGGCTTTATTTTCTGAAAATTTTTCTTTCAGATAGGCAGCAATTTTTGGTTGAAATGAAGAAGATAATTTCGTGGATAATACCTTTACAAGCATCTCGACCAAAGGTAGATTGGGTTGAGAAAAAATTGGCGTTTCATGAACATCGAAAAACACCGGAATTTTTTCGGCCAATATTCCTGTTTCAGATCGTTTTTTTATCATGCAAGTGACCAGGTGAGCCAATGCTATAGACTTTCCGAATCCTGGCATTCCGCAGATAACCAAATCTGCAGATTTTTGACAAGCTTCAATGATATTAATTCGGGACACATTAAAATTTCGAACTAAATGTGGAAAATCTGGAAGGAATGGGATAGTTGTTGTTATTTGATTTTCAAAAATTGATTTGTCTTCATCGCCAGAAATTGGTAATTCTGCCAGGAATAATGGCTCAACAATATTATCTTCTAATGCAAATAAACTTTTAGCAATATGTGTCGATTGTGCTCGAAAGTATGCTTGATGTTCGATTGCTTTTTGAATTTCTGATGTCCGTTGACTCTTTGATTTGGAAAGATATCGCTTAATTACTTTTTTTACATCAGGATACCAAATCCTGAGTTTTGTGAAAATGAACCAGAAAATGAGTGCACTAAAAAAACCTAAGAAATATGAGATTTTTTCTAATTGAAAATTCTTAAGCCAATTAAGCATTCAAATCATCCGCAATATAAAAATCTTTTACACACAGAACAAAAAATTTCGTCTATAGAACTTTTTGCTTTTTGAACTTCCATAGGTGGGAGTCCATTTCCACAAACTGAACAGGCATTGTCAACAATCATGGATACAGCAATATTATTCTTCGTTTTTCGAAGTTTTTCATACATTGTTAAAAATTCGTTGTTGATTTGGCTTAATATCGGGTTTTTTTCAGTTTTAATTTTTTGGATATTTTTATCTATATTTTCTGCTTCATCCAGAAGATTTTTATTCTTTTCATTTTTACTTTTTATTAAGTCATTTAGTGAATTTTGAAGGATTGATAATTGGCTTTCTACTCCTTCAATAATAAACATAATCTCTAATTGCTGCTCATCAAGAAATGATAATCTATTTTTTAATGAATTTATTTCAGTATTAACACTTTGTAATTCTTTCGGATTGCGGATGGAGCCATCATAAAGTGTTTGCTCACTTTTTTTGATCTTTGCCTGTATCAACTCGGCTTCATCAGCAATTTTTCTTAATTCATGCGATTGGTTCTTTTTTTCGGTATCCACTAATGATATATCTTTTTCAATTTTTTTAATATCTTCAGAAAATGAAAGAATATTCTTTATTTCTTGCATTCTTCTTTCTTTTTTATCCAGTTCTATATCTAGTAGTTGTAATTGGTATAAAAAGGTTCGTTGATTCATAATAGGGATTATAGATTGGGATTATTTATTAGGCAAGTAAACAATGCCTAGTTATGTTTGTACTTTCTTTTTGCTTGCTGTATACTTCGAAATGATGAAAAAATGGAAATTTCCCCTCTTGCTACTTTGGCTTTTTTTCTTAATTTCACCGGTAATTTTTGGTTATTTAAAATCCAATGAAGAATTGATTTATTCAGGATTAATTTTCAATCCAATCGATGGATACAGTTATTATGCAAAAATGTATCAAGGTTGGTCTGGTTCATGGTCATTTATTCTGCCTTATTCCTCAATGGCTAATGATGAGATTTACATATTCTCTATGTATTTATTTCTCGGAAATATTTCTCGGATTTTGGGGTTGAGTATTCCCTTTTTATATCATTTTGTCAGGATCTTATTTTCTATTTGTTTATTTTTTGCCCTTGATAAATTAATCCATAAGATTTTTAAAGTTGAAGATTTTTATTCCAAATCTGCTTTTATCTCTCTGTTGTTTGGTGGTGGGTTAGGCTGGTTGTATTTCCTTTCAGGAGAATTACCCATGGATTTTTGGGTAGCCGAATCTTATATTTTTCTTTCAGCCTATTCCAATCTGCATTTCGTACTGACTTTCTTAATTTTGATTGTAATGATCTTATTTTTATTGATAAAAAACACAAGATTTACAACAAACATGGTTCTATTATTTTTGAGCATAGTCCTTGTGAATGTGTCACCGTTTGCAGCGATTTTATCTACTTTTTTATTTGGTTTAAATATTTTTTTTAATTTAGACCAATTCAAGAAAAAAATAATTACCTTTCTTTCGGTAGGATTACCAACTTTACTATTTGGTTTGTACCAATACCTTTCAATTCATTTAGATCCTATACTCAGCAAATGGAATGATCAAAATATTACTTCCACTCCATCGGTAGGGAATCTGTTTTATTCATATTCCCCTTATGTTATTGGAATTATTTTTTGCTTACTTTATTTAAAAATTAAAAAAATGAAAATCCCAAAGCTCATTTTTCTTATCGTTTTATGGATCGTTTTTTCTTTTATTCTTTCAATCATTCCATTTAACCTACAAAGAAGGTTTTTAGTCGGATTGTATTTACCCATAGCAATTGGATTCTGGTACGTATCTCGTGAAGTATTAATAAAATATTCACAAAAAAAAATGAAATTGTTGTCTGGTGCCCTGGTTGCGCTTGTTCTACCATCCAATTTATTAATTTATTCAGGTACCATCAATGCGTTAAAAAACTATGAACCAATCTTTTATGTCAAGAAAAACCTGGTTACCGCGATGCAATGGATGACCAATAATCAAGCTGGTATGAAAGTGGTTTTGGCTAATGAGGAAGATGGATTAAAAATACCTGGCATAAGCCCATTTCGAGTTGTTTATGGGCATCCTTTTGAGAGTATTAATGCTGATGCGACAAAACAATTGGTAGAGTATTTTTGGGGAGATAAATTGTCAGTCGATGAATCCAAGAAATTCTTAGTCGATCAAAATATTGATTTCATTTTATGTGAATATAATTCCCAGTTGAGTGATTGTCCTTCGATTACAAAAGATCTAAATGTAATCTATAATTTGGACAAAATCGCTATATTTCAGGTTAGATTTTGAAAAACAAGCATTCCTTACTTCTCATATTTATCATCTTTATTTTGTTTAATATTCCGATCCTCACAAATTTGGATAGTTTTATTTATTTGGGAAAATCTGACTATTCTGATATTCCGATAACTCATTATCCTAACCTGTTGTTTATTCAAAAATCAATAAGTGAATATCATCAATTACCCCTTTGGTCAAATTTGATATTCTCAGGATATCCATTTGCAGCGAACCCATTATCGGGTCTATGGTATTTACCTGGTTGGATATTTCTCATTTTCTCTTTGCCTATTGGAATAAATTTTTCCTTGCTTTGCCATTTACTTTTAGGTGCTTATGGGATGTACTTCTTTTTAAGAAGTTTAGAAATTTCTGACATAAGCTCAATATTTGGTAGTTTAGCTTTAATTTTCTCAGCAAAAATTTACGCACATATCGGCGCTGGTCACTTATCCTTGATTTATGCAATTTCGTGGACTCCATACCTGCTCTTATTGACCATGGAGTTCAAAAGTAAAAATACGAATTATCTAAATTACATCCTTTCAGGTGTTGTATGGGGTTTGATAATTCAAGCTGATTTGCGTTGGTCAATGATTGCATTGATGATCTGGCTTTTTTTGTTGGCAGATAGAAATATTGCTGTTGTTTATAACTTGAAGTATATGAGTGCTTCACTATTTATCGGATTCTTATCATCCATAACAAGTTGGTTACCATTATTTGAATATGTATCACTTTCGACGAGGTCTGTTATGACTTCTGCGGACCGTCTTGTCTATTCATTGTCTTCAACTGATCTCTTAAATTTGACATTCCCGTTTTTTGAAGGAAGTGCAGAAACCAAATTGTATCCTGGGGCAATAATATTATTGTTATCAATAATTGGAATATTTTTATTTAAACACAACCTGTCTTTTCGAAAATGGTATTTATTAGGGCTGATTTCATTAATTCTAGCTTTTGGTAACAATATTCCCGGTGTGGAGTTATTTTACAACATTCCAGGATTATCTTTAACAAGAGTTCCTTCAAGGTATATTTTCTTATTGACTTTTTCTCTTGCCATCATTTCTGCAAAAGTTCTGGATTGCATTTCCCACCTTAACTCGGAATATAAATTCCAAAGAACTTTTTTTCTTGTTCCAGTTCTCGTATTTGTAATTCTTTTTTCGATAGGATCAATATTAATTTCCGGTCAAATACTTATGAACTTTATTTGGTCCTTGATGATGTTTTCTTTAAGTTTTATTTTCATTTTTTTATTGGCAAATAACAAATTTCCCAAAATACGTAAAGACATAATTATTACGGCGATATTGGTTGGAGATTTTCTTTTTGTTAATTTTTCGAGCTTATCTTTCAAACCATTTAATCAAGTCATCAATACAAATTTAGAATTGATATCAAAAATCAAAGGTTATCCATCTACCTTTCGTTTGTATTCTCCTTCATACAGTATTTCACAAGAACAAGGAGCATTTTGGGGTATTCATCAAATTAATGGCGTTGATCCGTTACAACTTACCGATTATGTCGATTTCTTTCGAGGCCTCTCAGGTGTGTCAAATGATGAATATTCAGTGACGTTACCAGCATTTAAAACCGGAAACCCTAATATTGACAATGATGGTATATGCCCAAATATTAACCTCCTCAGGAAACTCAATACTAAATTCATTGTTTCATCCTTTGAATTAAAAGGTTGTGGTGTAGATTCTTATGAGTTAATTGATGGACAATATTTGTATGAAATAACTGGAGAAGATCATTACCTGGAATTCTCTGACTGTCAGCCAGAAAAAGCTGAATTTTCGATTATAAAATATTCACCAAACCAGATTGATCTGGAAGTTACCAGTTGTGGAGGAAAAGTAGAATTTAGTGAAATAAATTATCCGGGTTGGGAAGTTTACCTTAATGGTCAAAAAATAACCTTAGATAAGAAAAGCCTTTTTCGGTCAGTAAATTTACCTGAGGGTACTTATTTAGTTAAAATGGTATTCAAACCAAAAATTGTTTATTATAGTATTTTTATTCAGGTCTTAACCCTTTTATTTTTAACCATTTATATTTTCATCCATAAAAAATATGAAAAATAAATTAATTGAAAACAAGTGGTTAATATTATTTTCCATATTTGTAATTCTGATTACAAGTATTCCTTACTGGATTGGTTTTAATCTTCAAAATGCCCAATACAAATTTAGCGGGTTTATTATTGGGGTGGGTGATGGGAATTCATATCTGGCAAAAATGATGGTAGGTGCAAGTGGTGATTGGTTATTCACCACACCTTATACAGCATATCCGCAAATGAAATTTTTCGCTTTTATTCCTTATATCCTCTTGGGAAAATTAGCAGGCAATCCAGAATTAACGATTCAATTTATAAGTTTATTCCATTTATTTCGTTGGGTTGGTATTATTTTCCTTGTGTTTCAGACATTTTATTTTTGTCAACAAATAATTGACCGCAAACAAACTTCTTATTTTGTCACCGCATTATTAATTCTTGGTGGCGGATTTGGATGGGTAGGAGTTTTATTTCCTGGTTTGTTGAATGATCGATTACCACTTGAATTTTATTCTCCTGAAACATTTGGGTTTTTATCAGTTTTTAGTTTGCCTCACTTATTATTTGCCCGTGGATTTTTATATCGTTCCTTTCGAATATTTCTCGCCAATGAGAATTCGTTATATTTTGATAAAAAAATTGCGTTAGGTAGTGGTTTTTCTTTGTTCCTTAGTGGAATTTTTCAACCGATAAATTTGTTTATTGGTTGGTTTGTGGTTGGAGCGTATTATCTGGTTCAGATTTTTCAGAAGAAAAAAATTGTAGAGGTGATCAGACATTATCTCTTTTGGTTGATACCATCGAGTGTATTATTTTTTTATAATTTCTTTTCATTCATGTTCGATCCTTATTTATCTGCATGGCAGGATCAAAATAAAATCGCTTCACCCCCAGTAATTGATTATTTACTTGCTTATGGTTTTGGATTAATTTTTGTCTTGATCGCTCAGAAAAAAACTCATTTTAGCTGGTTACGTGACAGGATGTTTCTAAACACCTGGTTAATATTAATTCCTGTTCTGGTTTATTTTCCACATAATCTCCAAAGAAGGTTGGCAGAAGGTGTTTGGATTGCATTTTGTATTTATATTGGGGTTGTGCTAATTCATTCTAAAATTTGGGTTAAGATTTTAATTTTCTTCTTCTGTTCAATGACTACTCTTTTATTTTTTGTTGGCTCTTTTCAATCAATCCAAAATATTTCACCGCCGATTTACTCATCCCAATCCATTATTGATATTGGAGAATTTTTATTCACTTATTCTCAAAAAGGCGATGTCGTTTTAGCTCCTTTTGATGAAAGTAATCTACTTCCGGTTTTTGCTCCCATAAAAGTAATCACAGGCCATGGACCTGAGAGTAAAAATTTAAATAATTTAACACCAATAATTGATGATTTCTATCAAGGCCTTTTATCTAAGTCAGAAATTGAGGATTTTCTTATTCCATTAAATGTCAAATACTTAGTTGTTCCAAAACAACTTGATGTCTACCAGATTACAAACCAATTCGACCCTGAAAAAATTATTATTATTTTTGAAAATCAAAGTTACGTATTATATAGAATTTATTATGAATAAAATGAAAAGAACAGTCTCCCAAATAAAACATGAATTATTCTTGTCTTTATTGATCTTTTTACCATTTTTAGTTGTAATAATAATGGGCAAAGTAATTTTTTGGGGAACAGCTTCACTCCAATTTATGCCCTGGTATCAATATTTATTTGACTCACTAATGGAAGGAAATTTTCCATTATGGAATTCATTTAATGGTATGGGTGTACCTTTTATTGCCAATCATCAATCAGCAGTTTTTTACCCATTAAATTGGCTTTTATTTCCCATTTACTTAATTGGAAATACCGTAGGTTTAAGTCTGGGACTCACATTATTGATACCGATCCATTTAATTATCAGTGGTTTAGGGGTAATGAAAATTCTTAATGCATTTAATAGAAGCAAATTTTCCCAAATGACAGCAGGTTTAGTTTTTGCTTTTAGCGGTTATATATTGACACGAGTTAGTTTCATCAGTATGGTTTGGGCTTATGCGTGGATGCCCTGGATAATTCTTGCGTGTATTCAAAGGAAAAATAAATTTAATAAAGATTTTCTCGATTGGATGACCAGAACTGGCCTTCTGATTTCAATGCAATTGTTAGCTGGCCATGCACAAACCTCATTTTATACATTACTACTTGCTGGTTTGGTCGTCCTGTTTATCAATTTTGAATCATTTACAAATATGATCAGGAAATTCATATCTTTTCTATTAGCATTCTTTTTATCAATATGTTTTTCAGCTGTTCAAATTTTTCCAACGGTTGAATTTTTGATGCTATCTCAGAGAAGTAATGAAGTAGGTTATGATTTTGCAACAAACTTATCATTGTGGCCGGGGCGACTAATTACAATATTATTTGGAAATTTTTGGGGAAATCCAAATTTAAATAGATTTCTTAGTGGAGGTAACTTTTGGGAAGAGAATATTTATGCAGGCGTTTTCCCGTTTCTGACCATTGTGATATTGATTTGGATCATAATTTGGAAAACACGTAAAAATCAATTCTTAATTGAAGAAAAAAGAACAATAATTTTTTGGTTTCTTGTTTTGCTTGTATCTGTGTTAATTGCCTTTGGAAAATTCTTTCCACTATTTCCATTTCTTTATAAGTACTTTCCAGGTTTTTCGCTTTTTCAAGCTCCTGTTAGATTTTTAGTTGTATATTTTTTATCTTTCAGCATTTTGTTTGGTTGGGGTGTGGATGCCTGGTTTTCATCAAAATTCAATCATAAGAAGACCATCATTATTTTAATAATTTTTGCTACCCTGCTTATATTTAGTCTTTTTGGATTGATTAAAGAAAAAGACATTCCCCCTAATCTGATTTATAGTGTAATTTTCGGAAGTTGCATGGGATTGGTATTCGGTTTTCTTACCCTAATAAAGGATAAAACCAATTTACACTTAATTTATATAAAGATTTTATTTGTTTTGTTCATCGTTATTGATTTACTTTTTCATAATTTTCTTTGGGAAAATTTTCAAACATTAGAAATTTATCAGGAGATTAATAAATCTCAAAAAAACACTACAAATGATCTCATTTTTTTGGGTAATAGAGATGAAGAATTCTTAAAATTTAATTTATTTTTCAGACCTGATCGTTTACAAGATTTAGTCGGAACCAACCATTTCGTCCCTGCATACATTCCGAATACTAATCTCTTAAATAATCGATTTGGCATGATTAATAATTTTGATCCATTGCAACCTCAAAAATTCACAGAATTCTGGAACTGGTTGAATAACTTATCAAAACAAGATCAACAGAGGATAATTTCCATGGTTGGTGGAAATAAAATAATTGAAATTATTCCATCTACGGAATTATATTTACAAGAAAAATCAATTCCATCTACAGATCTAATAAAGTGGTCAGGATGTGAGACATATAGTGAAGAGAAAGATACTTTGGATGCAATCCTGAATGCGGAAAAAGAGATTGGAAATAATCGATGTATTTTTGTGAATGATCCCTATTTGGTTAGGTCAGATAATTTTCCTTATCCACAAACTGCAGAAATAAAGTATGAATTCATCAAACCCGGTAAAATTTTAATTGGATACACTTCAATACAACCTGGGTGGATTGTAGTGCATCAAAACTGGTTTCCTGGATGGAAGGCAATTCTCGATAGTGAAAACGAAGTTAAAATTGAAAGAGTAGATTTCCTTTTTCAAGGGATATATACGCCTGCTGGAAAACACACGATTGAACTGATCTATCGCCCAATTTCTTTTTCACTTGGTTTAATTATTTCAATAATTGCATTTATTGGTCTCATATTTATGAAAGCAAGTTGTTCACAACATAGAAAATTAAATCAGAAAGAGTTATTATTTTTAAATCGGGATTAATTGAGGAGATATTCATGGATTCGAAAGCAATTGAGGATGTTAAACAATTTTATGGAAAATTATTAAATAACCTAAAGGGAGTCATAGTTGGAAAAGATGATGTACTAGATTTGGTTATTATTACTTTATTAAGTCAAGGACATTTGTTAATTGATGATGTACCTGGTGTTGGAAAAACGATGTTGGCGAAAAGTTTAGCTAAATCATTAGGGTGTTCTTTTAATCGAATCCAATTCACGCCGGACATGTTGCCCAGTGATGTTACGGGTGTTTCAATATTCAATCAGAATTCGAGAGAATTTGAATTTCGACCCGGACCAATTATTTCTCAAATTGTTTTGGCGGATGAAATAAATAGGGCTACTCCAAAAACTCAATCAGCCCTTTTAGAGTCCATGGAAGAAAAACAAGTTACTGTAGATGGAATTACACATCGAATACCTTTGCCTTTTATGGTTTTAGCTACCCAGAATCCAATTGAATACGAAGGCACTTTCCCATTGCCAGAAGCACAACTCGACCGATTTTTAATGAGAATAAGAATTGGGTACCCTACTTTTTCGAATGAGATAGAAATTTTAGAGCTTCAACAGTTGAAACATCCAATTGAAGCGATTCAGTCTGTTGTATCAAGTGATGAAATTAAAACCATACAGGAAATAATCAAAAACGTTTATATCTCCTCTGCAGTAAAAAGGTACATTGTTGAATTAACCAGAGCTACCCGAGAACATAACGATGTTTATTTAGGAGCAAGTCCGAGAGGAAGTTTGGGTCTATACAGAGTAAGTCAAGCAAAAGCTGCAACTTTAGGAAGGGATTTTGTTTTACCAGATGATGTAAAAAGTCTGGCAAAATACGTTTTAGGCCACCGCTTAGTTATTAATCCCTCTGCCAGATTAAAAAGCCTAACTTCAGAACAAATAATCGGTGAAGTTCTACTCCAAGTTCATGTTCCTGGTGGGGATTTTCGAGGAAATTAACCTGGAATGCATGTCCGAAAAGTTTTTTGGTTCGCAATTCTTTTAATCTTTTTTTCCATTTTCATGATTTGGTACACAGGAAATTACTCCACGTTAACAAATTCGAGGGATGTTTATATCAGACTTCTCGTTTTAAGTAGTCTGTTTATCTTTGTTAATTGGATATGGACTTTATTCTCAGTGCGAAATTTATCAATTTTAAGAAAACAAAGATTCTTAAAAAATCAGGTGGGTAATGTATTTGAAGAAGAGTTTGAAATAATAAATCCAGTGAGATATTCAAGATTATGGATCGAAATAGAAGATCTCAGTAATTTACCCGGGAAATTAGGCTCAAAAGTTACCTCTGGGGTTGGAGGAAAAAAAAGTAGGTTTTATAGCTCACGAACAATATTAACAAAAAGAGGGTCGTTTATTTTAGGGCCGACAAAAGTCAGATCAGGTGATCCATTTGGCATGTTTATTTCTGAAAAAACAATTCCTGGAGAAAAACAACTGGTAGTTTTGCCATATATTGAAGAAATTCATAAATTTATAGAACCTCCTGGATACATTCAGGGTGGAAGGGCGATCCGTCAAAAGAGTCTTGAAGCGACCTCATTTGCATCTGGTGTCAGAGAATATCAACCAGGTGATCCCTTGAATAGAATTCATTGGAAAAGTAGCGCAAGAAAAGAAAAATTTATGGTCAAAGAATTTGATCAGGATCCTCATGGAGATATCTGGATTATTGTAGACGGAAATGTTGAAAGTAATTTTCATGAATTGGTTCAAAAGGAAACTCAATTCGCTGAGACATTTTGGGCTATGAAGAAAAAATCCGCCTTTAAACTTCCAAAAAGCACATTTGAATACGCGATAAGCATATCAGCTACTTTGGCGTCATATTATAAAGACCACGACAAGGCGATTGGAATTGCATGTGCTGACTCAACCTTAACTGTATTACCCACTGAAAAAGGTAGTCGTCAACTAGGAAAAATTTTAGATACATTAGCCTTCTTTGAAGGCAGGGGAATGATGTCAATTAACGAAGTAGTTGAATCTTTAAGTAACCAAATTGCTCGAGGGAGTACAGTGGTTATCGTTTCCCCGGATGAGTATTCAAAAATCCAATTAAGTGCTGAAATTTTGTTAAGAAGGCGATTGAATCCATTGATTATACAAATTAATAGAAATTCTTTCGAAACAACTAATAATCCTACAGAAAAATACAATTTTGGAAATATTCCTGGGGTAGCAATAAATTATGGAGATCAAATCTCTATTGTTCTAGAATCGATTTTATAGTTACATTTGATTTATATTGGTTAAATTTAGAAATATTGACTCACAAGAATCACTCAAGGCATTAATGATTTTTTTCGGAATCTGGATTTTCCAATAATAACTCTACTGCGTGTGGCAAAACAGGAAGTAAAAATTGGACACATTCTTTGGCTGCCTTTGGACTACCTGGTAAATTAATAATTATCGATTTGTCTTTTATACCTGATACACCTCTGGAAAGAACTGCATGAGGGGTTATATGGAAACTTTTGTATCTCAAAAATTCAGAAATTCCCGGTGTTTCTTTGTCAATGATCTCCAATGTTGCCTCAGGGGTAATATCTCTTGGAGCGAACCCAGTACCTCCAGTGGTAAAGATTAAAGTTATTTCTTGGTTTATCCAGATTTTTATTGTATTAACAATCAGAATTTTGTCATCGGGGACAATTTTATAATCGTGAACATCATATTGATTCTCTTTTAAAAAACCAATAATTGTTGGTCCGGATTTATCCTCTCTCTCACCTTTGAAAGACCGATCTGATATTGTTAATACAGCTACTTTAATTGGGTGAATCATCATCTACTTCTCCAACAATGGTTTTCCATTCGCCATGCAGTCCATTTGCATTCACCCCATAAAAATAGCGGATTCCCGTGACATCTTTATATACCAGATCATAATTGGTACTATTCCTGGCTTTATACTTCCGTAATAATCCATAATTCCCGACCCATTTGGTAGATTGGGGAATTAAATTGTCTTTCTTATCTAAAAAGCTACGGATAGCATATTGCCATAATCTCCTGGCAGATTTTTGTGTAACATTGGTAACAATGTTTCCGTTTCTCAGGTCCTTAATGGTGAAATATAAAGTACCTTTTCTATCCTGGGGTGCGAAAAGTTCAATACCCGTTTTTGGTTCGATAGGAACTATATTTTCTTCTTGATATTCTGAGGTTTTTTCAGGGACAAAGGTATTTTCATCATTATTCGGCATCAATTGCACTAAATTACGGCTTTTTCCCCTTAGAACAAGACCTACAATTTCATCACGAACTGCTAGATTAGTTTCATTTTCTTCACGAATATATATTTTGTAATCATCAAGTGCATAAGGTGGATCGTCGCCTCTGGGTATAAGGATCCTGATGATTTTCTTTTTCTTGAATTCATGAATATCAAATTCGCATTGAATAGGAGGGCTGATCCTGTTCGAAATTTCGTTTTCAATCATTTTTATATTTTTTTCTGGTTCCAAAATACCTGGAGGTGGGATCTTTATATCTGAGTGAAGTCCTATATAAAGTACACCACCATTTGTATTGGTTAGTGCACAAATGTCTGACAGAATCGCGTACAGTTTTCCCCCTCTTATTGTCATACTTTCATGAAAATCCTGAATTATGTTTGGACCTTCTTCTAAAGCTGTAAAAACAAAATTCGATGTAGGTTCAGAAATTTCTTTTCTGGGTCGGGTTCGGGAAAAGTCATTTCCTTTGAAAACCGCCAGAATTGCTTCAAATGTTTTTTCTTTTAATAAAATTTCCGTTGTACGATCACCAAGTCCAAGATTTTTTTTCCTATTCAGATCAGTAGTTATTCGATGGGCATCAGACCCTTGAATACAATGCATTCTTCTTGGATACTCAGGTTTTGTTCCATTGAAAAAGTGAGAGGTTGTTTTGGTTCCTATCTGGTCAAGGTCAGTGACTTCGAGTGCATGTAGGTTTCCATCCTGGGTGTAAGCAATTTTGGTTTGACCTCCAAAGTTAAAACCTCGCATTGCGACACCATTCGAAGAATTTGCGTGTGCAGCGATGACCAATCCACCAGCTTCATTTATTTGTTGGTAAGCTGAAATAACTTCGGTGGTTGATCCAACATTTTGACCACCATCATCTAAAATGTGAGGAGGTATTTTTAACGATAATAATAAATGTTCAATTTCCCTGATCGGTTTTTCTGGAGGGAATATTCCAAGAATATGAAAACCAAACGTGGCTGAGAATTCAAATCCAGGTAAAACTAATATTAAATTTAAAAGTCGGTGAAATTCATCCAATCGCGATTTTTCGGCTGGAAGAATTCGGTTTAATTTTTTCAAGGCTTCCAGTTGTTGAATTTCTTCACTTAATTTCTTATACCCTGCAACTGTGTTGTGATCTGTGATTGCAACAATATCCAGATTTTTTTCTTCAGCTTTTTTTAGAATTTCAAGCATGTCAACTTCTGGTTGCTGGTAGTCTGTGGAGGCAGGCGTGTGGATATGTAAATCCATATTGTACCAATGACTATTTAGGTGATTCGATTTCATAATCTAAAATACCCCAAAATTCATATTGCTCTGGATGATGATATTTTTATAAATCATTTTCTTTCTTTTCCAATGCATAATCCAAAACTTGATCAACAGAATCAACAAATATAAATTTGACTGAGTTTTTTACCTCATCAGGTATCTCCTCAAAATCAAGTTCATTTAGTTTTGGTAAGAGAACGGTTTTAATTCCTGACCTATGCGCTGCGAGAACCTTTTCTTTAATTCCGCCAACAGGAAGCACCTGACCTTTTAAAGATATTTCACCGGTCATTGCCAGGTCTG
>DAOUGX010000252.1:0-21859 GCA_034428855.1 Anaerolineaceae bacterium
CCTGAAAAGATAACTTCAGGTGCCATTACCAGGTGTAGAAATCCGATTCGGCGTTCCCCTAACTTCAGAGGGATACTGATTAATCCCGGATACGAAATGGAAACATCAAATAAAACCTTACAGGGCATGAATGTGACCGGTTCTTCATATTCTCCGTTTAAAAATCGCTCGAAGGATTTACACACTGGACAAATTGGATTTGCATCAAACGCTGCTTTGACCGCATCAGGAAGTTTGTATGACCCGGCTAGACCTGGCCGACCAAATTCGTCCGCCAGAATGACATACCCGAACCGGGCACCAATAAATTTAACAATTGTTTCCAAACCCGAAGTCATTACATCTTTCAGTTCGACTGAACGATTAAGTTGCTCAGCCACTTTTCTGAGCACATCCAACTCCATCGCACGGATTTCTGCCATTTCACGCACAGATTGTTCTGCCATTTTGCTGGTTTTATATTCTGTCACATTACGAATTACGATGAGTTGATTTTGAGTCTGATTGAGTGTTAATAAGGGGGAATACTTGATCTCGTAAAAGATATCCTGTTGATTTTCAGAATGGATCGATAATTCATTGTGCTTAAAAAGGAAGACATTCAACCAGGGAGAACTGACCGGTAAGAGAGTATGCAGAAACTGTCCTATTAATTCGTTTCCTTTTACGTCTAACAAAAATTCTGCCTTTTGATTAATATGCAAAACGCGAAAGTCAGGGTTTACAATAATTATTCCATCCTCAATCGTTTCCAGTAATGAATGGTATATCATGGGTGATAAATCGAACAGCTGATAATGATATATCGAAAATCCTATCAGGATTCCACTGATACCTATTCCAATGGCAGCGATCTTTAAAATTTCTGGTTGAAAAGTAGGAATGAGACATAAAAAACTAAGGAAGATAGAGATTCCTGCAGAAATTTTGAAAATCTTTGCTTGAGATTCTTCAATATTGATGGCTCTCTTACTATGGTTGGATATCTCTGTGAAAATAAAACTATAAATGAGGAGAGAATAAACCCAAAACAGAAGGTACCAATAACCAAAATCAAAATTGACGACGTTCAGATTATTGATACTAAAAATCTTAATATTCTTCCATATTAAATCACTTAAAGTAGCGTTTATACCTATACCAATTGTTATTAAAGGAATTATAAAAATCAACAATTGACGCCAGGAATTATTCCAGCGCTTGTGAAATGTGAATTTCAAAACAAATAATAGAAATGACGCCGGAACATAACTTAAGAAGAATAGTTCAGCCCTGAGACCATTTTCAATCAGATGAAAAGGTAAATATGGAATTAGATTTTGAGAAAAAAGCCAACCACCGGAAAACCCTAACCAGATGGCTAAGGGTAAAGCAGCAATAGAATTACGATTTCGTAATGCATATACTATAAATGCAACGATGAATGTTATCGTAATTAAAGATATTATCAAATATACAAACGATAAAAACTGAGACATGCCCCCCCTAATAAGAGCACATTAAAAGGATTATTTATTTTAGCATTTTTTCAAAAAAAGAAAAATTAAATTATCCACCAATTTTATTGATTGTTATTTGTTTTATGTGGTCTGTGGTTTTCTATTCCTGATTGAGCAGCTTTTATTTTTTTCCTGGAATGTTCCACAACCCGGGAATCGGTGGAAGATGCCAGTAATAATCTTAATTGATCTACAGCTTTTTTGTCATATTCGATACGACTACAGACATCGCAAACCCAACTCGGAAAATCTGGAACTGTGATTAAATCATTCCCATGCCAGGCATAATAGGTTACCAGTTTCAGATGATAATTTCCTACCTGACAGGATGGACAAAACACTTTGCTTTTTTGAATGGATCCTCGCATGACCCTTCCTTTATTGAGCTGCGTTCACAGTGAGTGGATGCGTTAATGTCTTTATCTGATTAATCGGCCAATAAACAACCAGCGCTTTACCAACCACATTTCCAACAGGCACAAATCCCCAACTATGAGAATCGGATGATTGGTTGCGATTATCACCTAATACAAAAAATGAGTCGAGTGGTACCTGCCAATTCCCCCGATAGGTAGGTGGAGCTGAAATATATGGTTCATCCAACGACTGACCATTGATATATACCAAACCACCTTCTACACGGACTTCATCCCCAGGGAGACCTATCAGGCGTTTAATGTAATCTTCTGCAGGATTTCCAGGATAATGAAAAACGATTACATCTCCATGGTGGGGTTCCCCTAATTTATAAGCTAATTTGTTCACCAGTAGTAATTCGCCTGGCTCCAAAGTTGGTTTCATACTGATATTTTCAACTCGAACTCTCGGGAAAAAGCTATCAATAATAAAATAAAAAATTAACGCCAAAAAAATTGTTTGAAATATTTCCAAAAGGAAACTTTTCAATTTTGGTTTAATTTCTGTTTGTTCTGTTGGATCTAAAACCGGTTGCTCCGGATACATGTTGTCCAAAATTTACTCCATCTGTGCACTGATTATAAATCCCATACTTCAGACGATCAAGGTAGGGACACACCTTTAATGCAAAGAATACTACTCCTCTATTTTCAATTTTGTACCACAAGAACGGCAAAAAACATCACCAGAATCCGCACGTCTGCCACAACGATGGCAAAAAATCGTCCCTGTTTCCGAATGGGAAGATATTTTTCGATTACCCGGATGACGTGGACGAGAGGAATTTGGTAAAATTTCCTTCTGTTTACTCAAATACCAAAGAACTCCAATCACCAAGATCACCAATCCTATTCCAGCAATAATAAAAGGTAATATTTGTGCAAATGATGTCTTCCCTTGAACAGTTGCCTGGGTTAATGGTTCAACGGGCTGGACAGGTACTGTCATGCTGGAGCTTAAGGTGTTATCCGTTTTGGTGTATTCTAAATTTAATGTAACCTTCGAGTTTGCTTTTATTTCACCAACTTCATTGGTGAAATAGGTTAATCCGTCAGTTCCAATCCTCGCCTGTCCCATACTTTCTTTGAAGGTCATATTGGAAGCTGTCGTAGGTTGTTGCACTTCCATAATCAGGTTATTGACCGGGTATTCACTTACCCAGCTGAATACATATTTACGCTGTGCATCAGAAACATTTAACGAAGGATCATAATATTCAATCCAGATTTCAGAATAAGGTGTGGTAAATGTTAATTGGTTCCAATCGCCCACTGCGGTCATATCATAATCTAATAGATATAATTGACCATCCAATTCACGAACCGCAACTGAATGGGGTGCTCCAACAGCTAAAGGAATATTAAAATTAACTTTCGCAGGAAATTTTACTTCCCCGGAAAGGAAAATGTTATTAATTACCAGGACTGATGGTTGATCATATTCAGGCCAAATCTTTACCTGCAATTCATCAATCTTTATCGCAGTTTGTGCGTGAACTGGAAAAGTTGTAAACCCTAAAATCAGTACGATGACAATAAGACCCAATCGGAAACGCTGCATGCATCCTCCAAGAATATTAAAAAGAAAACTTAGGTTTATTTTAATTTTTAATTATAACTCCGCATCCGATAGAATAAATAAATAACTTTGATCAAAATGTCAGGTTACTATCTTGCAACCTGATGGTAGTAGAATTAAACCTTGATTTTTTATAGTGTATAATCACCAAAAAAGGTATTTATGGCTGGTAAGAGAAAAAAATCTGTTGACGAATTGTCAATTCAGGAACTCAGACAGATAATCATCGAGAAGCAAAGAGCCGAAAGATCTCGCCAACAATCCCAATATCGTCGCCCACACCGTATGATCAATCTGGAACCCGATGCTGCTCCTGGTTTACTATCCGAAGAAGTATCTGCTTTGAAAGAGGATGAAGAAATATTCCATTCCTCCAGAGAACCCAGAAGAACTTTTTTTGATCGTTTTTTAGTGGGAATTGAAGTAATAGCAGTTATTGGGTTGATTTTCATTTTCTTCAACATTTTTGGTTTATTACGCAATCTGAATCAAGAAGCACTCGCTTCCATGACTCTTCCTACGCTGACACCTACTGCCATTATTCAGGCAGTGGTGTTGCCTTCCGGTCATACACCTCCAACCGATCCAGGCGGTGTTCGTTTCAATGAATCAGAAATTCCAGAGCATTTACGTGCCCATGTTCAGGCACTAGCGAGCTTACCTTTACCAACTTCCAGCCCTGAACAGGCAATACGCATTCGAATTCCTGCCATATCGGTGGATGCGCCTGTTGTCATGGGAGATGGAGATGAACAATTAAAAAAAGGGGTTGGGCAATATATTCATTCTCCGAATCCGGGTCAAAATGGAAATCTGGTACTTTCTGCGCATAATGATGTGTATGGCGAAATTTTCCGTGACCTGGATCAATTGGAACCTGGGGATGAGGTGATTATTTATACCAATCAACGTGCTTACACCTATGTAGTACAACAACAACAGGTTGTCGGTCCACTTCAGGTGGAAGTTATGGCACCCACTGCGGACCCGGTAGTCACTTTGATTTCATGTTATCCCTATATGGTCGATACTCATCGGATGGTCATCACTGCAACACTTTTAAACCAATAATCCAGAAAACGTGGTATAAATAAGCCGCATTCTAACAAATGCAATGCAATTGAAAAAGTTGAGGAGAGTCTCCGATGTCAAAAAAACAATATCGAAAATCAAGTACAATAGATGCACCTGCTGGTAGTCCTTCTTCTGCCGTGAGCTCTGTTAGAAGTCGACTTTCAAGCTCCGACTTTAATCCTGATTATTCCTTCGTTAAAAAAGATTTGCGTAGAATTGCCATTTTAGCAGGAAGTTTTATTGGTATTTTGATAATTTTGACTTTCTTCTTACGCTGAGATATAAATCAAACTTGTGATTGATAAGCATCGTCCCAAAAACGATGCTTTTTTTATTCATTAATCTATTGTATTAATTTCAAAGTATGATATACTGGACTACAGTCCAATATCTGATACTTTCGTATGAAAAAAGAAATCCTATCCTCCACCATTGAAAGAACTTTATCTTTGCTTGAAATCTTTATGCAAAATCCTGATGGATTAAATCCACAGGAAATTTTGGATAGAACAAGCATTTCACGAAGCACCCTGTTTACCTTATTAAAAGAATTAAAAGATATTGGGTATTTAGATCAATCAGAAACTCGTGGTCGATATATTGCTGGGCCACGCCTGTTATCCTGGTCTGCAACTAATTCGCCTTCCTACCAGACTTTAATCAATGTTTTTCAACAAGAGATTCATGGGAAATCATTTTCGGAAACCCTGGCCCTGGCTGTTCCAGGCCCGCAGGGTATTTTATTATTAGACCAGCGGGAAGCTGATCAAATGATACGGGCTGTTTATAACGTGGGTGAACCACTCTCCACTCTTTCTGCCGCCCAACATGTATTAATTCCCCCCTTTGAAGAAAATATTGTTAATTGCGGATATTCTCTCAACAAAAACAATGATTTTCTCGAGTTATCGCTTCCCATCTGTGCAGATGGAATCAAACCCAATGCAGCCTTGATTTTGAGTGTTCCCGCTTATCGTTGGAGTGTAGATCAATTATTGGACGAATGGTTGATCGACTTACGCGCCATGGCTGCCCGTATTTCGTACCGGCTTGGAGCTTTGCAATATACCCCCTACCAACAGGATAAACAATCCACATTTCAACCAACCACCTCAATGACAGAAATACAGATAAGCCAGTTTTTATTGGGTCCATGGACAGCACGATTGGCATGCATTCGACCTGATGGACACCCACATGTCATACCAGTGTGGCAGGAATGGGATGGAAAGAAATTCAGCATACTGGCCTGGAATGGCAGCCAATGGGTTGATTATGTTCGTAAAAATCCCCAGGTTTCTCTCACAGTGGATGAACCCTGGTCTCCATATCGTCGAATAGTCATGCGTGGAAATGCCCTGGAACTGCATCAAATCGATGAAAAAGCTCGATTATCACTCTTATCAAAATTATCTAAAAGATATTTAGGACAGGATACGCCACAAAAATTGTTAACCCAGGTGGAAACAGTCTTTTCCATCAATCCAGAATCCATTCGTGGCTGGATGGGGTTAGCAACAGAGCAAAAATTAACATGAATATTTCAATCCAGTCACTTTCGCACCAATACTTCAATGGAAAAACGACTCATGCATTACAGGATATTCATTTAGATATCCAACAAAAGCAATTCGTTGCATTAATTGGCCCCAGTGGATGTGGAAAATCAACATTGATACGGTTAATCGCTAACCTGATTTCTCCTTCAGCCGGGGAAATTACCATTGGGAATTATCAACCCAGGCAAGCCATTGAAAATGGACAGATCGCCTGGATGGCACAAAGCCCAGCACTCTTACCCTGGTTAACAGTAACTGGTAATTTGCAATTAGCAGAACACTTTCAAAAATTTAATAAAAAACATAAATTGACTGTAGATCAAGTATTGGAACGAGTCGGCTTACAAAATGCTGCCGATCAACACCCCAATACACTCTCAGGTGGTATGCAACAAAGATTAGCTTTAGCACGGCTATTATTACAGGATGCACCCATCTGGCTGATGGATGAACCTTTTGCAGCATTGGATGAACTTACCCGCGAACGTCTGACAGAAGAATTATTTTCGCTCTGGAAGGATTTTTCACCAACAGTCTTATGGATTACCCATAATATTCACGAAGCCATAAAATTATCCGATCGCATTCTGGTATTTTCTGAACAGCCAGGCAGAATTATTGCAGATATTCCGAATCCAATTCCTTACCCCAGGCTGGAAAATAATCCTGATTTTCAAGACCTTCTGTCCAGTTTACGTCAAATTCTCCATCGTGAAGATAACGGAAAATAATTCATGACACACAAGCCCTCATCGCACAGGACCCTTATCGTTTCCCTCAGTATTGTTATCATATTTTTTGTCGGATGGGAATTAGGTGTTCGATTGACCAACACACCAATTTACATCCTGCCTTCCCCGACAAAAATTGTTGGCACTCTTTTTTCTCACCCATCGACTTTTGCGCAAGCAACGATATTAACATTAGGCGAGGCAATTATTGGTTTGATGATCGGTGTGATTGCTGGGATTTTACTGGCTTCAATTCTCACACTGCTTCCCGGTATTGAGGATGGCGTTATGACCCTGGCTATTTTGATCAAATCAACCCCAATGGTTGCTATTGCTCCATTGTTAACTTTATGGCTTGGCTTTGGCGTGTTACCAAAGATAATCATTACAGCTTTGATGAGTTTTTTTCCGGTTCTGATCAATGTTTTAAGCGGTATGCAACGGGTTGATCCTGCGTTGCTTGATTTATTTAAATCATGGAATGCATCAAAATGGGAAATATTTCGATTCTTACGCTCCCCATCGGCAATCCCTTATCTCTTTACGGCTTTAAAAATTACCGGACCCTTGTCCTTAATTGGTGCAGTTGTTGCAGAATGGACTGGAGCTTCGGGTGGTTTGGGCCGTACTATGTGGTTGGCTTATACCAACCTGAATTTGCCTTTCTTGTTTGCTGCGATTTTTATTCTTGCAGCCGCAGGAATGATCATTTATCGTGTGATAACCTGGGCAGAAGCAAAATCTGTCTTCTGGCAACCAGCAGAAAATAATTCTTAACTTGAGGAGTTTTAATGTTAAACCGTTTGTTTTCACCCCTAATACTGTTAATCGTCATATTTTTAAGTGCCTGTTCACCTGTTGTTTCAAATATTTCTCCCACCTCAACTGCATCGATTGATCAAATGACATTCATGGCCGGTTACAAACCACAGGCAAATTTGCCATTTGTGGGTGTGTATGTTGCCCAGGAGAAAGGTTTTTTTGCAGAAAAAAATCTAAATGTCACCATCGAACATTCACCCGGATCCGGTCAACATTTACAGTTAGTAGCTCAGGGTAAAGTCCAGGTTACCACACAAGATGCAGGTGTGCTTTTAAAACGCCGTGCTGACCCTGGTTTACCTTTAGTATCCATTGGATTAATTGGTCAAACTGGTCAACAAGCTTTTGCTGCTTTAAAAAGTAGTGGTTTTACTTCTCCTAAGGACTGGGAAGGACATACCGTCGGATTTAAAGGCACTCCACCACCTGATTTATTTGCATTAATTCAGGCAGCTGGTGCTGACATCAATAAAATTGAGCTTGTTAATGTTGGTTTTGATCCTCGTATCCTGACCGAGGGAACCGTTGATGTCTATCCTGTTTATAAATCGAATGAGCCATATATGATGCAACAATGGGGGTACGATATTGATTTATGGGATGCAGCTGATTATGGTATTCCATCAATTGGGTTGACCTACGTTACCAGTGAAGAAACATTAGCTGCGCAACCGGATGTTTTGAAACGTTTTCTGGCAGCAAGCATTGAAGGTATTCTGTATGCGGAAGCCAATATTGATGAAGCAGTGGAAATTGTACTGAAATATGCCGGACCAGAAACCAGTCGTGAACATATGCGTTTTATGTTGGAATCAGAACTTAAAGATCTACGCAGCCCCACCACTGATGAAAATACAATTGGATGGCATAATCTTGAAGAGTGGCAAGCGTTAGTCGATCTATTGGTCGAATATGAAACAATGCCTGCTATTGATGTCAGCAAAGCTTTTACCAACGACTTGTTAGTTAAAGATTAAAAAATCCACTTCTTTCTACTATTCAGGAGGACAGATAACCCTTGTCCTCCTTTTTTATTTAGATTTTTCCAGGATGATGATATGCTACAATAAAATCTAATAAGAGAATCACAAAGGATATGCAATGAAAAATCCAATAAAAGACAAAATCATTACTGAAATATCAGAAGGGTTGGTGGTGACGACCAGGCTTGATGAGCAAGGTTTTGTGATCGCATCCGGGGCTGCCAATCAACAAAAATCATCCTCTTCATCCGGAAAACCAAACTTGGCCAGTTATATCGATCATACTCTATTGAAGCAAAATGCAACCAGTGATCAAATCATCCAATTGTGCCAGGAGGCAAAAGAATATCATTTTGCTTCTGTATGTATTAATCCTACCCATGTTTCCTTATGCGCAGCTCTTCTGCGTAATAGCGGGGTTAAAGTTTGTACGGTGATCGGATTTCCACTCGGAGCAAATACTACTGAAACGAAGGTATTTGAAACCAAAGATGCCATTCAAAATGGCGCTCAGGAAATCGACATGGTCATCAATATTGGTGCCTTGAAGAGCGGTGATTTCACATTGGTTTCCAAAGATATCGCTGCCATTGCACAAGCTACCCATACTGGTGGCGCAATCCTGAAAGTCATCATTGAAACCAGTTTATTATCGGAAGAGGAGAAGATAATCGCTTCACTTCTGGCGAAACAAGCTGGTGCTGATTATGTAAAAACTTCCACAGGATTTTCAACTGCCGGTGCAACCGTTGCAGATGTAGCATTAATGCGAAAAGTTGTTGGCCCAGAAATTGGTGTGAAGGCTGCTGGTGGAGTTCGAAATCTGGATGATGCAGAAAAAATGATCGAGGCTGGTGCAACCCGGTTAGGTGCCAGTGCCGGTGTCCAGATTATGCAGGGATTATCTGCAAAGTCAGATTACTAGGCATTCTTTTTTTGATTTACGGATCCCTCCAACATGGAATACAAATTATAAATTTCTGTTTTGGATATATTAATTATTGTTTGTCAGGATAATTTATGACTGAATTACTTTATCAAAAAAATAGTTATGTTCAGGAATTTAAAGCCTCTGTATTGGCTATTGACGTCGAAAACCACGCGATTTTGCTCAATCAAACTGCTTTTTATCCAGGAGGTGGAGGACAACCTCATGATACCGGTTGGATCATTCACGACCAGTTAACGATAGATGTACAACTTGTAAAAAAAACCGGAGTGGAAGTCTGGCATTTTTTGAATCCAGATTTCCATTTACCTCGACCTGGGTCAACTGTAAACGGAAAAATAAACTGGGAGCGTCGCTTTCAATTAATGCGTACGCATTCTGCCATGCATGTTTTGTGTGGAGTTGTATTTCGTGATTATGGTGCTTTGGTCACGGGAGGAAATATGGACCCGTTGGAAGGTAGAATGGATTTTGAATTTGAGACATTAACCAAAGATCTGGTTCAAATCATAGAAGATACTGTCAATGCGGAAATCCAAAAGAATCATCCGGTTCGTATCCAAATTCTTCCACGCGATGAAGCATTTCAGATCCCCGACTTAATTCGCACAAAAATTAATTTATTGCCCGAAGGAATTCAGGAAATTCGCACGATTGAAATAGTTGGGTTGGATTTACAGGCAGATGGTGGAACACATGTGAACGCGACAATGGAAATTGGAAAAGCTCACATAATTGAATACAAATCAAAAGGAAAGATCAATAAACGGATTTACCTGAGATTGGATCCGTAGGAAATTCCGATGAGATATTCCCAATTATTCCATCAAACATTGCGCGATACCCCTGGTGAAGCCATATTACCGGGAGATCAATATCTGCAACGGGCAGGTTTCATCCATCCATTAAATTCGAATTCGTTCATCGTAAACCCTTTAGGTCAACGAAGCTTACTAAAACTTGCCAACCTAATACGCCAGAAACTGAGTAGTATTGATGGACAAGAAATTAGTATACCTTCCGTTCAGACGATAGATATGTTCATGGACGGTTCAGGTTATTGCATATCCGATGTTGATCTTATGGAATTTTCAGATCTATCCTCCAGAAAATTATTCATCACAAACTCATCACTGCCCTTACTTCCAGAACTGGTGACTCATTCCATTCGCTCTCATCGTCAACTTCCACGCCTCTTGTTTCAAATTCAGTCAAAACTTAGGAACAACAATCAAACCCGAACTGGATTATTCTCATCCAGGCAGGTGAACAGGCTGGAAATCTTTATTCTGGATAAAGATCAGGAAGGCGCAACTCAGCAATCTACAAGAGTTATCAACATTTTCCAGCATATTTCAACTCTTGCTTCAATTCCAATCATCAATGTCAAATTTGATTCAGGTCAAATAAATGGGCAGTCAGGTGTTGAGTTTTTCAATATTCATCCCAATGGTGAATCAACTTTACTGAATTGCCAGGCTTGTGGTTTTCTAACAAATCAGAAGTATGCCCAATCCTCATTTAAAAAAAATGAAAAAAAAGACATTAAATCATTGGAGAAGGTCCATACCCCGGAAACTAAAACCATTGAAGATCTAGCCAGATTTCTTAATATATCAAAATCTGAAACGGCAAAAGCAGTATTCATGACTGCATCAGTAATTAATAATGGTGAAAATACGGAAAAAGTTGTCATGGCCATCCTTCGGGGTGATAAAGAATTGGATGAACATAAATTACTGCGCTCAATTAATGCCTGGAAGCTTCGTCCATCAAATGATGCCGAAATCGAATCAATCGGCGCAGTCCCTGGCTTTGCTTCACCGGTCGGATTAAAAAAAGGTCTTATCGTTGTAGATACCGTAATTCCTGATTCAAAGAACCTGGTGGCAGGTGCCAACCAAAAGGATTTCCACCTTCTGAATGTCAATTACCCTCGAGATTTCGAAGCTCACATTATCTCAGATATCAGCAAAGTCCAGATAGGCGATTCATGCCCGAACTGCCAACAACCCTTAATTTCGCAACCTGCATTTTTGCTTGGTCGCATCAATTCTGCCAATACATTTCTGTGTTCAAAATCCAACTGTCAATACCAGGATGAAAACGCAGTCATGAAACCTATATGGATCGGATCCGCCTGGCTCGATCTGGAACCGATAATTGGATGTGTCGCGGAAAATAACCATGACAACTTTGGTTTGGTTTGGCCATTACCTTTGTCACCATTTTCTGTTCATCTTATTGTATTACCTTCAAAAAACTCAGATAATCCCGTCGAAGTTGCTGAAAAATTGTTTCAGGATTTAAAACGAGCCAGAATTGAGGTTTTATTCGATGATCGCAAAGAAAGCCCAGGAGTAAAATTCAATGACGCCGATCTGATTGGATGTCCGGTTCGAATTACGGTTGCTGAAAAAAGTTTATCGCAAGGGCTGATTGAAATAAAACTTCGACACGAACAGGAAAAAACTACAATCCCATTGGATGATGCTATACCTACCATTATGCATCTGCTACTTAAATTTGAGAGAGATTTTGCCCAAAAACTTGCGAAATGAAAAACAAGCCTGGAAGATACCTGGCTTGTTTATACCTCTTAAAAAAACCACACACAAATCAAGGTGCGAATAAAACGTTTTCTATCAGGAAACGTTCAACTCGCTGATAATAATCCAAAAGAGTTTCATTTTTCCGGAATCCATGTCCTTCTCCCTGATATAACTGATAAAGGAATGGAACCCCTTGATGACGAAGTTTTTCTACGATCACTTCTGATTGATTTGGTAATACTACCTTATCCTCTGATCCCTGAAAAACGGCTAAAGCATCTCGAATATGATGAGCGTGATAAACTGGTGACCAGGCGTGATATTTATCGGCAGCATCCGGTAATTGTCCAATCAACGAAGCATTGTAATGAGCTTCAAATTTATGGGTATCCAAATCCAGCATGAATAAATTTGAGACTCCATAATTACAGATTCCTGCTTTAAACACACCAGGGTAACGGATCAGACTATTTAAAACAGTATAACCACCAGCACTCCCTCCCATGATGATCAGCTGTTTTTCATTGGCCAGACCCTGAACAACTAATGCTCTGGCTCCACTAACTGAATCTTCCACGTCCACATCCCCCCAACGACCTCTTAACATATTTTTATATTCATGGCCATACCCGGTGCTACCACGATAATTGACATCTAACCATCCATAACCACGGGATGTGAAAAAAGCGGTTGCAGTACTGAAACCGGCTGTTACCTGTGAAGTTGGTCCTCCATGAATATACACAATCACTGGAGGGATGCCATCAGCCGTGAATTTTGGGTTCGCTGGTGGATAAAACAAGCCATGAATCCTGATTCCTTCATCAGATTGCCAGGAGATTGCCTGTGGCGAGGAAAGATAAGCTGCTGGAATATTCTCCGCTGTACTTCTCGCCATGATCCTCCATGATTTCCCATTTCCCACAATCACTCTGGCTGGAATGGTTGCACAGGATGCAATCAACGCGATTTCACCCTTGTTTGAAACCGAAATTTGACGAAGGGAGGTGTATTCCCCTGTGTTTATTTTTGTAGTCTCTCCGGAATGGATTTCCAATTGACAGAGGGTATTGTATCCTGTTTGATTTTGCAGGAAGTATATGGACTGACTGTCGTTACTCCATGCATAGGTTCTCACTCCCTGAACCCAGGCTGGCTCCATTAGTTGTGCTTGATCCGGCTGGTAAATGACCTGTTTATCCAGATTTTTTAAATTAACCAGTACCAGCGCATCCCAATTCTCTGCGCTGGTAATATAACTAAGCCAATTTCCATCTGGAGAAAACTCAGGTTGAAAAATGACCGTATCCTCATCTCCGGCAACGATCTGAGTGCTTTTGACGCTCGGGAGTTTTCCTGTTTCAAGTGCTGCGAGCTTTAGCCTGGTTCCATCCCAGGGCATATTGGGATGATCCCATTCAACCCAGGCAATCATATTCCCATCTGGATGCCAAACTGGTTGCATGTAAAAATCTGCACCTTGCACTAATTTTTGTGGCCATTCATTACCATCCGAATCCACGATCCCTAAAACATCATTAACACCATCAGAATACACATACATGACATAACGGCCATCAGGTGAAACTTGCGGAGAAGCAACTGCTCCAAATGGCGGTGTGATTGGTTTCGCTTTTTGAGGAATCAACTCTCTGCGATATAAACGGCCATCCTTACCAGAAAATACAACTACCTGATTACGAACAGAAAATTCACCTCCACCATAGCCAACTCCTCCCCGGCAACTTATTTCTCCATTCAGTTCAAAGTCAGCTTCCTGTCCTTGCCTGGCAACCAGCATACCACTATCTGACCGTCCTTCCAGCCAGACCAGATATTCACTCTGGGTATCCCACTGCACCTCGTTTAGTCGAATACCTTGCGATACACTCAGGGCTGTTATCGGACTTTCCCAGAGCCCAAAAGGTTTTTTTTGAGTAGTAGACATACTAAAAATCCCTCTTAATTAACAAAACTTTCAAATAATTCTATGATTTTATTCAATGGTTTGAAACCCGTGAATCTTTCCATTTCTTCACCATTCTTTATCAAAATAGTGGTTGGAACACTCATAACCGAATATTGCATGGCAACATCCGGATCCTGATCTACATTTATGTGAACCAGAACAATCTTATCCACCCAAAGGCCTTTTAATTTTTCCAATTCTGGTTCTAATCGCTTGCATGGTGCACACCATACCGCACCAAATTCAACAATCACTGGTTTTTTGGCTTTCAAGACCTGCTCTTCAAAATTATCTTGTGTGATTTCAATCATTATTTTTCCCTTCTGTTTGATTATTGGTTTCCAGTTGTGCTACATGGAAAAATGACTATTTCTTTTTTATCAAATGATTTGTACAATAAAAGTATAGTCCATGCCATCTTATTTGTCAGCAACGAGCATATGAAGAATATCCGAAAAGTCAGGTACCTATGGATTTGTTTTCAATTCGAAATGTTCAACAAGAAGATCGTGATTGGATACGCAGGTGGTTGGTTTTCCAGTGGGGAGCAGAAATTGTGATTTCTCATGATGTCGTGTTTACTCCTGCCGATTTACCAGGTTTCATTGCGGTGACACCTGGTTCGGATGAACCTTTAGGTTTAATCACCTACAATTTTGATGGAGATGATTGCGAAATTGTCACCCTCGATTCCTTGCGTGAAGGGATCGGGGTTGGCTCTGAATTAATAGAAGCAGTGAAACAACATGCACGAAATGTAGGATGCAAACGATTAGTCCTGGTGACCACCAATGACAATATTTACTCAATGAGGTTCTATCAAAAAAGGGGATTTAAATTGAAAAGAATAAATATTGGAGCAGCTGATCGTGCCCGGAGTCAAAAACCACAATTTCCGACAATCGGTTATTTCGGAATTCCTATTCATGATGAAATCGAGTTAGAATTCCCATTAGATTAACCATATTCTTAAAGAATTACAATTCTTAACAGGTATAATAGCCATTATTTAATATTCCAATTTGAGAATATCTCATTTTTGAAGTATCAAGTTTTTTGTGTTAATAAAACCACACATCGGAGTTTGCTATGTATTTTTTAACACAGGGGATCATTTTTGGATTATACGCATCCATTCTACCTGGTCCCATGCAGGCTTTTTTACTATCACAGATCATACGTTCGGGTTGGAAAAGGACATTACCTTTAGCATTCATACCGTTAGGTTCTGATGGGCCGGTGATGATCTCATTATTTTTCCTGCTCTCTCAATTCCCGCTCTGGTTAACTCATGTATTAAGAATAATTGGGGGTTTCTTTATATTATTTCTGGCATGGGATGCATATCGTTCCACCAAAAAGACTCAGGAAGTCACCGTCACCCAAATAAGCCAAGCCAATCAAGGTGCTACATTTCTTAAAGGTGTTACCATGAATCTGTTGAACCCAAATGTCTATATATTTTGGGCTACGATTGGTGTCCCAACCATTTTAACAGGTTGGCAAACCTCCCCGGTGCATGGTATTGCTTTTGGATTAGGGTTTTATCTGACGATGATCCCAGTAACTATGGTTTGGATTCGTCTCATGGGAACGGTAGGATATTTGAAACCAGCTATGCAAACTAAATTGAGCTGGTTAATCATCGGATTATTAATAATTGTTGGACTGTCGATGATTTTTACCGGTGTGAGAGCTTTTTAAGCAACTCTAAATTTCGTTGAAGATTATGCCTTGATGATTTCAATAGAGATAATAATTTCATACCTGAAAACAGTTGTATAGAAATTGAGAAATCTTTGGAAAATCGGTGATAAAAACCAAATTACTTGCGGACTGACATTTATTCAGGCATAATCAGGATATGGAATACCAATTTACTCGATCATTAACTCTCTCAGAAGGCGTTCTTCAGTTCCCGGTATTTATGCCTGATGCCACCTTTGGCGTGGTGCGGTCGGTTGATAGTGCTGACTTAGAAAGCGTCAAGATTCAGGCAGTTGTAATGAACGCTTTTCATTTGATGCAAAAACCAGGTACAAGCACCATTCAATCACTGGGTGGATTACACACGATGAGTAGCTGGCAGCGCCCCATTATCACTGACTCTGGCGGATTCCAGGCATATTCATTGATTCGGCAAAATCCTAAATTTGGTAATATGACCTCAAAAGGAATCAATTTTCAACCTGAAGGATCGAATCGAAAATTTCAACTGACTCCTGAAAAAAGCATCCAATTACAGCTTTCATACGGAACCGATGTGGTCATCTGTCTGGATGATTGCACTCATGTTGATGCATCCGATGCAGAACAGGAACTAAGCGTGAACCGTACGATTGCCTGGGCTAAACGCTGTCGGGAGACTTATGACAAACTCATTTCACAAAAAAAGCTTAAAGAAAATAACCGACCTCTCATATTTGGTGTTATTCAAGGAGGTGGAATAAAAGATTTGCGTAAATATTGTGCAGATGAACTATTAAAAATTGGCTTTGATGGTTATGGATATGGAGGGTGGCCATTAGATGGAGAAGGAAACTTACTCACAGAAATTCTTACTTTCACGCGCTCTCTGATACCATCTCAATTTCCTATGCATGCGCTCGGTATAGGACATCCTCACAATGTTCTGGCTTGTTACCAGTTAGGATATGGGATTTTTGATTGTGCGATGCCCACCCGCGATGCCCGTCATGGACGCCTCTATCAGTTTTCACAAAATCAAGATTCGCCGAACGCCGGATTATCTGGAAATTGGTTGAAATATCTATATATAAATGATCAGGAACACATTAAACATCCTGGGCCTCTAACCGAAGGTTGTGACTGTCTGACCTGTAGCCGATACTCTAGAGGATATTTACATCATTTGTTTAAGATGAATGATAGTCTGTTTTTTCGTTTAGCGACCATTCATAATTTACGCTTCATGACTCAATTAACAGATCGGATTCACGTAAAAACTCATGGATGAACAACTTGAAAAACTGGTTAAACAGGTTCAGGAGGGAATTAAATACCGCTCCATCCATCCGGAGCTGGTAGAGAATATAGCCTCCACTGAATTGAAAAAAGGGCGTTCCTGGAAAGATACCGTAAAAGCTACGCGCAACAAACTACATCAGGTCGGCTCTGCATATCAGATTCAACCGATTGATTATGAGCGATTAACGTCCGAATTAAAAACACTTCCCAAAGATATTCACAACTCAGAAGTCAGGCGGTTTTTGATTCAAACGATGAGCTTGCATGCATCTACCCGTGAACGATTAATCATACTGGATCAATTTTATGCCGAATGTTTCACATCAATATCACCTGTCGATTCGATACTGGATCTGGCATGCGGGCTGAATCCACTGGCCTTGGCCTGGATGCCAATATCTGAACGTTTGCAAATGGTGGTATGTGATATATATACCGATCAAATTGAATTCTTAAATGAGTACTTCACTCATTTTCAGATTAACGGAAGGGCATTTTGTTGTGATCTTACACAACACATACCCAAAGAAAATTATCAGGTCGCTTTGGTGTTGAAAACCATCCCTTGCCTTGAACAGATAGATAAAAATATTGGCAGCAAGATTCTCAAGGATATTCAATGCCAACATTTATTGGTCAGTTTCCCGGCACAATCGTTAACCGGTAAAAATAAAGGCATGCGCCAGTTTTACAGCGATCATTTTCAGTTATTATTACAACACACCGACTGGACTGTAAAAACATTTGCATTTTCTAATGAACAGGCCTTTTTAGTCATTAAATGAATCAGTTATCGCTCTCTGAAGATGAAATACAGAAATATATTCAGGATATTCTCGCATCTCCAAAATATCGGTCGATTGATATTCCATCGGAGATGATTCAATCACTTTATTTCCAGGAAATTCCACACCAGAAACGCCTTCAGGATTTACATAAAGCCGTGAGGAAAAAACTACATAATATCGTCGCAGTATATCTGGGAGATACTGATTATACTCAGGCAACCCTGAATTTATTGGAAGCCTCTCAGAAAGACGAACAGGCGATCAAAAAAGTATGTCTTGACATTTTAGGTTCTCATATTTCCACCCAGGAACGTATCTCATTTCTGGAGGTTTTCTATCAGGAAATTTTCACCAGGATCGGAAAACCTCAAACTATAATAGACCTTGCTTGCGGCTATCATCCTTTTGGAATCCCCTGGATGCAGCTCGACCCTGACTGTCAATATTATGCATATGATATTATCAAAGCCAGAATTGATTTGATTAACACTTTTTTTACGATAATGAACCGTCCGAGGTTAGCATATCAACAGGATATACTCATTCATCCACCGGAAATTACCGCGGATGTAGGCTTCTTCTTTAAAGAAGCTCACCGGTTTGAACAACGGCAACGTGGTTGTAACCGTGAATTCTGGCATACCTTAAAGGTCAAGCATTTATTGGTTTCTTTACCAGCCTCCAGCATGACACAACGACATGATAAATCAGATCAGCATCGTAAGCTGGTGTATGATACTGTTAAAGATTTCGATTGGGATATAGAAGAATTCCAGATTGAAAAAGAATTGTTTTTTTGGATAAAAAAATAAGTTTACAGAAAAGTTGTTAGAATTATTCGCAAATGGCCAGAAAAAAGCAAAAACGGCAGCCTATCCCCAATGATCCCCAAAAAGCAATGATGGATCGCTTTCTTCCTTTGTTAAAACCGGATGAAATTCTAGCTTTAGTCCATGAATTGGAGAATCCCGTATTTCCATCCTTTCGTATTAATCCTCTTAAAGTTGCTCAGACCGGGATTGCTGATCAATGGGCACAAAAATACCATTGGCAGTTAAAACCCATGCCCTTTTGCAAGTCTGGTTTTTGGGTGACCGAAGCGGATCTTCCCATCAGCAAAACAATTGAGCATAGTTTGGGACATTATTACATTCAAGATGCAGCTTCGATGATACCGGCTGAGTTATTTGATTTTAAACAGATTGAATCACCGATTATTCTGGATATGGCGGCTTCTCCCGGTGGAAAAACCACTCATCTGGTTAGCCGTACACATGACCGGGCGTTGATTATTGCAAATGACTCAAGTCGAGATCGTCTGACAGCCTTACGTATGGTTCTCCAGAACTGGGGTGCCAGTCATGTGGGTGTATCGAATTTCCCGGGAGAATATTTTGGACCCTGGTTTCCGGAAGTTTTTGATGCAATCCTTTTGGATGCACCTTGTTCCATGCAAGGTTTACGAGAAACCAATTCTCATTCAATTAAAACGATTACCCAAAAAGAAATAAACAACTTATCACGTCGTCAGAGCAAATTACTGGAAAGCGCCTTACAAGCCTTAAAAGTTGGAGGACAGGTCGTCTATTCTACCTGCACGTTGACTCTTGAAGAAAATGAAATGGTGCTGGATGAAATACTTAATCAATATCACCCAGCCATCCAAATTGATCCTATCTTTGATTTACTGCATAAACCGGTTCCAGCGATAGAAAGGTTTGAACAATTCACTTTTAATTCCCAGGTAAAACATGCTGCGCGCATCTGGCCATTCAGTTTTGGAACAGCTGGGTTTTTCGCTGCCAGAATCACAAAAGTTAATCAAATTGCAGTGAAACACAAAAGCCCACCTTCCAGACCGTTATCAGCCACACTTTGGCAGTCTTATCCTGAAAAAAATCTGATGGAATTATGTCAACAAACCTTTAATATTTACGGAATGAACCTCGAAGAACTGATTAACCAACATAACTGGCAAATATGGCAGTACAAAAATAACCTGCATTGTTTTCCATATGCATTTTTACAATTTTTTCCCGATTTTCCTATCCAGTCATTGGGGTTACCATTCGCTGAGATCAATGGGGACGAATTCATACTTTCTCATGAATTTATTACCCGTTTTGGGAGAAACGCTCAAAGGAATTTGATGACGCTTACCAAGGACCAAATTTCTACCTGGTTTCGCGGAGAAGACCTGCGGAATACAACCAGTTCTGGTGCACCTGTTCAGATCATGATCGATGAAGATCGAAATGTGATTGGCCGTGGAAAACCTGCTGCTGACAGGTTAAGAAACCTTCTACCAAAACGTGCTTTAATTCCTGACTTAATCTAAGTTATTTGATCACAAATCTCCTGATGTGTGAAAAACCAGGGTACAGGCCACGATAGCAGCTGTCTCCATTCTCAATATCCGCTTTCCTAAACTAAATACCTGCCAACCTTTTAATTGAGCTTGTTTTATTTCATTTTCACTAAATCCACCTTCGGGACCAATCATCAGGGAAATATCAGAGAGATCGTTTTTCATCAGTTCTTGTAATCTGGTGCTTTGTTCATTTTCCCAGGCAATTAACTTCAATTGGGTTGAAACCTTTAATGCATCCAACAATGAGATCACTGGATTTAACGTTGGCACTAATCCTCTACGACTTTGTTCCGCAGCTTCTCTGAGTATTCTGGTCCAGCGATCTAGCTTCTTTTCAAATTCCTGTGGAGATATATGTATAGATCGTTCGGTAATTATAGGCGTTATTTGTCTCACACCTAATTCACAACTCTTTTGCAAAATCAACTCAAATTTTTCTCTTTGAGTCATTGCTATCATGAGATGTAAGCTTAACGCTGGCTCTGAATGTATTTTTTCTGTCCGGAGGATTACACCTACACATTGGTTTGGATCCAGTTTAATGAATTCAACCTCAAATTGATTCTCCAAATTATCCAAAACCATCACATGAGAGGAATTTTTTAATCGTAAGACTCTCACAATCTGGTGAGATAAATCGGCTGGGAAGAAAACTTTTTTGTCCTGAAATTGGTTCGGGTCGATAAAAAAATGATTCATTGATTTTTGAAATCCAGTTCAATTTTCTTGTTATTATATATCTATATATTTTTTCCAAAAGAGGATTTTTCTTACCTCTGGTCATTTTTGCAGATGAGCAGTAAAATTTGCGGCTGTTTGAATTTATTTGGAAATTAATTATCTTGGTAAAGGAAGTATCTTGAATCAACCGACTGAAAAAACTCGAATGTATCAATATTATGACCTGATCATGGTTATTTTTGTAACTGTTTTGATTCTAAGCAACATTGCTTCTTCCGCAAAAATCATCGATTGGGGAGCTAAATTGTTTGGAATCCCCCTGGCATTTGATGCTGGTACCATCCTTTTCCCGATCAGTTACATCTTTGGGGATGTTTTAACCGAGGTCTACGGTTTTCGTCGTTCACGTCGGGTGATCTGGGTTGGCTTTGCAGCATTGGCTTTCAGTTCTTTGGTAATGGCTTTGGTCAAAATCCTTCCTGGCGAAGCAGCCTGGCAGGAATATGCAGGACAATCTGCTTATGACGCCATTTTAGGTGGTATGAGTTCTGGAGGAATTGTGCTTGCCAGTTTGACAGCTTATTTGGTCGGAGAATTCAGTAATTCGGTTACTCTGGCAAAAATTAAAGTCAAAACAGGTGGTCGCTTCTTATGGATTCGAACAATCAGCTCAACCCTGATTGGCCAAGGATTTGATACCCTGATTTTCGTGACGGTTGCAACATTGTTAGGGGTATTCCCCTGGGTTATTTGGGGAAGCCTTGTACTCACCAATTACATCTTTAAAGTAGGAATTGAAGTACTTATGACCCCAGCGACCTATCTGGTTGTCTCAAAATTGAAAAAAGCTGAGAGTGAAGATTATTTTGATCGTGACACCCGATTTAAATTCTTTGCA
>DAOUGX010000253.1:0-4828 GCA_034428855.1 Anaerolineaceae bacterium
GAATGAAGTAAAGAATGCTGTCTCGGAACCAGTACATCAGTTGTCCCTATCAAACACTGTTAGGTTTCACTCGTTGCTGGTAATTATAGCAATAAACCATGCTGAATTACTCCAGTAGATGCTTATCTAAACCGTTTGTAAGGTATCTGTATGAAAGCATCAGGCTGGAAATCGTCTGTGAATAGGATTTGGGAACAATCCACTCAATTACCGCTTATAATTCTCTCTGGATAGTTTGGAATTCCTTATCAAACAACAGGTTCATCAAGAAGGCTGGTAAATGGAAGTAAAGAAAAAGTCGAAATCACAATGGATCAGGTTGATCATCACAGCGATTTCGCTTATTCTGATCGGTATCCTCATCGTTCGAGGCAGGGATCAAATTGTCCAGAGTCTGAACAGTATATCCCTGGGGTTCTTTTTCTTATTAATGGGTTTTACACTGATATCCCGCATTATGGTAGGTTTGAGATGGTACTTCTTATTGCGGGGAGCTTCGATTGAGATCAGCTTACTAAAAGCCATTAGCATTACATTTATGGGTCTCTTTGCATCAAACTTCCTGCCTTCTACAATTGGGGGAGATATTATACGGTTAGCTGCAGCAACCCGGATTTCGAAGAAACCAGTACCTTGCACGGCGTCCCTTGTAATGGACAGGATTATTGGCATTTTTGGAATGCTGCTGGTAAGCCCATTTGGGTTGTACCTGATTGTTAAATCTGGACAGTTTGACATTACCAGGGCAGAATTCATCCGGTCAGCTCTTCTAGCTGTGTCATTAAAATCTATTTTGCGTAAGGGAAAAGAAAAGGCTGCAGGATTACTTGTTGAGGCACAGAAGGTTTTATCTCACTGGTTACGGCAGCCAAAGTATCTTTTCTTCTCTCTCTTATCTACCTTCGGGCATATGGTTTTCCTTTTCTTGTCCTTAACCATGTTGCTGGATAAGCTGAATAACCCCGTTCAGTTTTGGGTAGTTGCCGGTCTTTGGAGCATCAGTTACCTGATCACTTTGATTCCCATCTCCATTAATGGGCTGGGTATACAAGAATTATCTTTAACGATATTGTTTAACCAGATAGGCAATATTGAATACTCTGCAGCAGCCATATTGGCTGTATTGATTCGTGTCCTTCAAATGCTAGCCAGTTTAATCGGTGGTTTTGTTTTGTATTATATTTTTCCTGATCTTCTCGGTGAAGTAAAAAAGCCGGAAAAAGAGATGGATATATGAAAAATTCTGGTTTAAAAAACATTCTCATTTTTACGATCACATCAATTTTCTGTACATTTTTTCTATTCAGATATTATTTTGATATTATTGACCTGCAAAAATTTGCTCATTATTTCGATGTTATTTCCTCACGGCTGGGCATCTTTATTGGTTTCCTATTTCTTGTAATTATTGCTACCTGGCTTCTGACCAGAAAACTTTATCTCAAGCTTCCTTTAGTTCATTCACTGCAATCAAATAAAAACCTGACCGAGTTATTGTCTCTTGTTGTGATTCTTCTTACATCCGCTTTGTGGATTTTTCAGCTAAACCTGAACTTGGATTTGATTTACAAAATTGCCATCTTTTTCATGGCTTTCTGGATAACCTTATGGCTGATGTTCTTACTATCGAAATTATTGTTTCCGGTTGATTCCGTAATATTTCACCTTTCTGCCTCGATATTATTTACTGGTGTTGTGTTTTCTCTTTTAACTTACGCGGATAAAGTCTCAATATATCCGTTCTCTATGGATTGGTCGGAAGGAAACCGCTATTACAATGCCGAGTTATTTGTCACATGGATTCAATCCAGGTTTACCACACCCTTGCCGGTTTTACATCCTACAAGATACTTGCTGCAAGCCATCCCCTTCTTGTTCACTCGCAATATCTTCATCCATCGTCTATGGCAGGCAATTCTGTGGGTGCTGGTACCGCTTGTAACCTCTTTCCTCATAATTAAACGTGCAGGTATTCAAAGCAAGTTCCCAAGAATTCTGATAGTTCTCTATTTTTTCCTTTTTATGCAACAAGGACCCATTTACTATCACCTGCTCATTTCCATTATTCCAGTATTGCTCTGGTTCAATCCCCGAAAAATGGTTCAATCATCACTGGTAATCATTGCTTGTTCAATCTGGGCTGCTCTATCCCGGGTGAACTGGTATTTTATGCCGCTCATTGTGGCTGTAATACTATACATATTTGCCAGTGACCCAAAAACCGTGTTTTCGAAGAAAAACCTGATATGGTACGTTATTTGGGGAACACTTACCCTGATTTCTGTTTTTGTTACCAAATATCTGTATCAACATTTCTCTGGAAACCCTTCATCATACTTTGATACGGCATTTACCTCGGCTCTATTATGGTATCGGTTGCTGCCCAACCCCACCTTCCTTCCAGGTATCCTATTGGGCATTGTTATAGCCATATTCCCTTTGGGATTGTGGTTCATGACGCTGAAAAAACCCGGCAGCCTCCAGGATTATCGAATTTTTCTTCTGGCTGGACTGTTACTGGTGTACTTTACCGGGAGCACAATAGTTTCGATCAAAATAGGCGGAGGCAGCAACCTTCACAATTTTGATTCATTCCTTGTTCTGCTTCTAATTTCATATGCCTTTGTTCTTCGAGATCCTATCAATAATTACCCTGTTGATGGATTACACAATAAGAAGACACAATGGCTGTGTATTGCTACTGTCTTAATCCCATTGTTCTTGATTGTTTTTTCCAGCAATGCACTCCTCCGCTTTAGAGATATTGACCATTCAGCAGAGATACCCCGGGTACAGGAATTTATCGACCTTTATGCTGACGGAAAAGAAGTCATGTGCATCTCTCAATGCCAGCTATTCTCTTTCGGCTACCTGACTGCTGATAAAGTCGAAGGCAAGTATGAAAAGATCCTCTTAATGGAAATGGCAATGGCAGAAAACCAGGATTACCTGGAAGAATTTCGTGCCGACATTCGCAACCACCGATTCCCATTGATCATATCCGAATACCTTGAAACAGAAATTGTCACCACTGAGGATTCATTCGGCGATGAGAATAATTACTGGGTACAGCAAGTCTCCAATTACATCCTGGAATACTACACCACCTTGCAGTACTTTAAAAATTCCAATGTGCATATCCTGATCCCAAAATAGACGACTTATTTTTTTCTCCTAAAAAAGGTGAAATGATCCATTCAAAAAATCGACCGGCGGGATTTCCCGCCGGTCGTTCATTCCTATTAAACAAGTGCACAAATACTCCTCAAAATATTCCTTTCCCTTATAAAGGAATCAATACTAGATTGATTATCACTTGTAAGTCAATAAAAAGTAAAATTTCTTCTTATAGAAGACCATTTCTCGTTGCGTTTCTATTCAAATAGGAATAAATGAAAAAAGCTTGATTTGTTTTGACTAGAATTTCCATTTTTTTCGTAGATAATCAAATAAGAGATACTTGTATTTATCAATTTTTGAATTGATGGGATGCTTATATCTGTGTTTAATGCTTAAACCTTTTGCTTGATGAACATTCTCAATCCAGTAAGGGTTAGTTTCGTCCTTCCAAACCCTGTCATTTCCCAGGTGGAAAGTCTCATGGGCATATAAGAGCATTTGGAATTTCTTACTGTTCAGTTCAATTTGTGAACGGAGAACTCCTCCAACTGGTGGAAATCCAACGAATACATGATTGAAATTTAATAATGGAATGATATCACGTCTAAAAATAAAGCAATCAGCGCCAGGATGAAGTTCACCATACATCGAATAACACAGCTCAAAATTGGTCTCATCGATTACTATCCCAGAATACTCCTTTGGAAGCGTCCTCCGATTGATGCAGAATGCGTCTAAACCTTGATTGATCCGGTCATTAATAAACAAGTAAAATGAAGGAAAAACACCGATATCTACATTTGAGTAAACAAAATATTCTGCTTCTGATACATTGAAAAGACCTGTAATTATATCAACCAGCCGGGGCAAGGGTTTATGCGGCAAAATATCTCTCAAAGGCTGGATATATTCCCATGCATATTTTTCAATATCCTTTACCCAATTGAATCCATTTGGTATATTTACTAGTTCATCTTTATGTTTTACGGCGTATAAGTCCACATTGACAGCATTGCCAGCTGTTTTTTTTGCTGTCAACATGGAACGCATAGTGACTGGTTGAGCAATATGCAAATATGAAGCTTTTTTTGTTTCATTTATTTCTGTAACATTTATTATGTGGGCTATTTGGTTCTTCATACATCCTCAAGTTTTAATATAAACTAATCACGGTAATATTTCGGTGAAATTAATAATTTCAATGATTGTTCCATAGTCCATTAGCCTGAAGAAATTAAGTATTCTCAGATAATTAGTAATTCTAGCATTAATGGATTTCAGGATAAAGATTTACTAAAGGAGATGTCCTCATGGAAAATCAGCTGAAATATCAGAGTGAATAGTCCTGTTAATAGACTTGATGTAATTCTAAAATCAAGGCAATTTATCACTGGATACACACTTGTTGACAGAAAACCTGCTCAAAACTACTATTCGGGATGACAACATTAGTTCTAACCTCATGAATAATTACATATACTATTCTTGTATTGAAATCTAGATGCCTAAGAAAAAAGGCCATAATAGAATCACAACCGGCGGGAGTTCCCGCCGGTTGTTCATTCCTATATCTTCTTTTCGATCTCATCCTTTGCTCGTGCCAGGAATTCTTCCAGCGGCAAAGCACCGGGGTTCTCGCCCCCGCGAAGGCGCAGAGCTACCTGCCCGGTTTCAGCTTCTTTGTCTCCCACCACCAGCATGTAGGGAA
>DAOUGX010000254.1:0-2126 GCA_034428855.1 Anaerolineaceae bacterium
TTTATCAGCTAATTCCTGTGGATCATCATAGGTACCAAAAGGTTTGAAATAGGATGCCCATGGGTTGGCGAATTGTCCAGCACCTTTTGGTGCTACCCAATATTGTTCATAACCGACACGGAAGTTTGCAAGGTAAGGAGCAACTTCGGCACCAATTTTGGTATCCAGGGTAGCAGTTGGCTGGGTTGGGATAAATCCAACTGCATTTGCAAATGCCTGGTAATTTTCTGGTGCTGAAAAATCGGTCAGATAATCAAGTGAAGCTTGCTTATTCGGTGTATTGGCAGCAATTGCCCAACCTTGATCATATTTACCGAACAAATACTTGTTATCATCTGCATTGTCAGATCCAGGGAAGGGAATATATCCCCAATCAAACGCAGGTTCTGCCGCTTCGATG
Organism: Anaerolineaceae bacterium; assembly: GCA_034428855.1. Taxonomy (GTDB): domain Bacteria; phylum Chloroflexota; class Anaerolineae; order Anaerolineales; family Anaerolineaceae; genus UBA6170. Next base: position 401 of record DAOUGX010000254.1, read on the forward strand.
GCAGAAGCATACCAGGTACCACCAGGGAACATAGCCACTGCGCCAGAAGCAAAACGACCGGGGGCAGCATCACCAGCTACACCACTGGCGCCAGCTTCCATCATATTCTGGGCATAGACTTTCATCTTTTCCCACATTTCAAGTGCTTTGGCGTCATTCCATTTGATGGTTCCGGTCCAGAGACCTTCAACCAGAGCTGCCTGGTCAGGATAAATTGAGCCAGTTAAACCGTATGCACCAACAAAAATCGGCCAGCCATCTTTACCACCAGCTGTCATACAGGGTGTACCAGCGGCTGTAAATGTATCACATGCTGCAACCAGTTCATCCCAGGTGGTGGGAACTTTAACGTTATTGGCAGTAAATAAGTCTTTATTGTAATAAATTCCACTGTATGAAACTCTACCGAGATTGACTGCATATACTTTGCCATTGAAACTGCCGGCATCTTTAATGGTTGCCTCATCATAATTCTTGACGAATGCCTGATCAGAAATGTCCAGCAATAATCCTGCTTCGATTAATTGTTGCCAGTTTGGAGAGTCAACACTTTTCATGTAAGGTTGTGCAGCATTGGCAAAACCAAAGATGTCAATCACATCGATATCATTGGCCGTTAATCTCGTTTGCGTAACTGTGCTCAGATCATTGGCATTGACAACCGACATATCCACGGTCACGTTTGGATATTTTTCCTGGAATTTTTTGTTAAATTCCTCCATGAATGTGACCATTGGCGGGTTCTGGTGAACCAATACCCTTAATGTCACTTTTTCTGTCGATGCAGCAGGTTCTTCGCCACCATCAGGTGTACTTGCACAAGCTGCTAATAACATGCTTAATACAATCAGCATTGAAACAACAAACAACGTCATTTTTTTCATTTTCTTCTCCTTAATTCTTTATTTATGTAGTTTCAAAATAATTATTTTGAGTAGACACACCGAAATCATAACGATTTCAACTCTTTCAATCAGGAAATATCGTTTTCAAAAATGATTATTGATCTCTCCTTTCAAAAATTTGACAAGAATCCATATAGTTTCCGGATCAGACTCCAATTTTTGGGCTGAATTTATCTCCACCCTGGACCAAAATTTTGCAAATCCTTTTTGCGTGGGTAATTTAATAATTTGCATAATCAAATTTCCTGCAAAAGTCTCCCTGTTTTTTGGTTTTGGCATCAAAGAAATTTGTTATGAAAACCGATAATTTTTTTATTTTTTGAGTTCAGTCCAAAAAGTATTTTGGCAGCATGATCTATATTTCATTATAGAAATCGTATGGGCCATGTACATGGATAAAACATAGCCTTAGTTGGACGATTCATGGAAAAAGAAAATTGGATATTTTTCTTTTGAACGCAGATGAACTCTTTAAGGTCTTTTGAACTTTAAATCGAATATCGATAATTTTCTGGCGATAATCCTGAAATCCTGCGAAATATTCTGCTGAAATACCCACTATCAGAAAATCCCACACGCATGGCAACTTCAGTGATGCTTAAATCCTTATCTCTCAACAACATCTTCGCCTGGTGAATACGATAACGTTGCAGGTAATCAATGGGGGTCGCTCCTAATTCCTGACGAAAACAGAAAGTTAAGTGATCATCGGAAATATTTACATATTGAGCAATTTCTTTTCGTGAAATTTTTTCGGAATAATGTTCATGAATATAAGCCATCGCTTTTCGAACCAATCGTTGCGCTTCTCCGCTTAATTG
>DAOUGX010000255.1:0-8957 GCA_034428855.1 Anaerolineaceae bacterium
AAGGGAACTCAATTCGATCCTGAAATCGTGGATGTTTTTCTCAAAATAATTGAGAATCAGTAGTCAAACACCTGCCAGTTTTTTCACAATAGCGTATAAAATTTGTACAAAAATTCACATATATGGTAAATTCGGTATTAATTGTCAAAATTTATTGACAAACTAATTGTTTTTTGCTAGGATTGATTATCAAAATTGTTTAGATTTCCTTTAATTTAATACCCCCAATTCATTAACGTGCCACAGAAGTATACATCCTTTTCAATTGCAAAAGTTTATTTTGCATTTAAATTCACCCAAATAGAGAGAGGATAGAATATGCTGCGATTTGGAGAGAGTGTTCAGGAATTATTAGCTAAAGGAGGAATGTCCCGGCGTGATTTCTTAAAATTCTGCAGCGTGATGGCAGGTGCGCTAGCCTTGCCTCACAAAGAAGCTCTGGCGATTGCCAAAGCCCTGGAATCACCAAAACGTCTTCCCGTCGTCTGGCTGGAGCTGCAAGACTGTGCTGGTTGTAGCGAAGCCTTGTTGAGATCACCCAGCCCTACCGCCACTGAGTTGGTGCTGGATGTTCTGTCGGTGGAATACCATGAAACCATCATGGCTCCATCCGGGTTTCAAGCTGAGAAATCCAAAGAAGACGCCATTGAAGCCGGAGGATATGTTTTGGTAGTGGAAGGTTCAATTTCCACGTATGGGGTTGGTGAATACTGCTGTATTGCCGGAAAATCATCTCGTTCCATATTAGAGGAAGCGGCAAAAAATGCAGTGGCAATTATCGCAGTTGGTAACTGTGCGACCTTCGGTGGCGTCCCGGCCGCCAATCCCAACCCGACCGGTGCAGTTGGTGTATGGAATGTCATTAAAGACAAACCTGTGGTCAACATTCCCGGATGCCCCATGAATCCCGCTAATTTGACAGCCACTGTCGTTCATTTTCTTACTTATGGATCCCTTCCGGAACTGGATCAGCTCAACCGTCCTTTATTCGCTTTTGGAAGACGAATTCATGATAATTGTGAACGTCGTGGACATTTTGATGCTGGTGAATTCGTAATGGAATGGGGTGATGAAGGTCATCGCGCAGGTTGGTGTTTATACAAAATGGGTTGTAAAGGACCGACATCCTTCCATAATTGTCCTACCATCCGATTCAACGGTGGTGTCAGTTGGCCTATTGGGTCAGGTCATCCCTGCATTGGATGTTCTGAACCAGGCTTTTGGAATTGGGAGGTTTATAAACCGATATCCTTGAATGAGGTTACACCACCCACCACCTACCCGTCGGTTGAAAAACCCGAACGAGAAATTTCACCTGCCAGCATCGCGATCAGTGGAACAGCTGTTGGTGCCATTGCTGGAGCTGCCGGTGCATTTGCCTATTCCGCCCTCACCAAACGATCATCTCACACGCAACCCGAAATGGACGAAGAAGACCCAACCGATTCAACCGGGCATTAATAAGGAGAGGTACTCATGGATTTAAATCGAAGAGATTTCCTTAAAATAGCAGGGGCAGGAATTGGTAGCCTGGTTCTCCCTTCCATTTCTGCAAAAGCAGCCATTCCGATAAATACTGATGATGAACATGCCATGCTTTACGATGCGACATTATGTGTCGGCTGTCGAGCTTGCCAGGTCGCGTGTAAGAGACGTAATGGTCATCCATTTGTCACAGATGAAAATCAGATGTACGAAATGCCGACCGATCTGGATGGAAAGACCTGGACGTTGATTAAATTGTATCAGGATGAAGACACATACTCATTTGTCAAAAAACAATGTATGCATTGTATTGAACCAGCGTGCGCCTCTGTATGTCCGGTTGCAGCCCTGGAGAAAACACCAGAAGGTCCGGTTGTTTATCACAGCTATAAATGTATTGGGTGTCGTTACTGCATGACAGCCTGTCCTTTTGATGTACCCAAATATGAATGGGATAAGATCAATCCCATCATCCAGAAATGTGATTTCTGTGCCGATCTCCAAGCTGAAGGTGATCAACCTGCCTGCAGTGCTGCCTGTCCTACCGGCGCATTAATTGCAGGTTCCCGTAAGGAAATGCTGGACGTTGCCCACCAACGTCTGTCAGATCATCCAGAAAAATACATCAATCATGTGTACGGAGAACATGAAGTCGGAGGCACTTCCATGTTATATATTTCAGGTGTTTCCTTTGAACAACTTGGCTATCCAGCATTAAACAATACGCCTATCCCCACCATCACCTGGCCATATATGAAAGCTGTACCTTTTGTCTTTTTTGGTATGGCTGGTGCAATGTCTGCCATTTATTACATAACTCATCGCAATAAAGACGAAAAGGAGGGATGAAATGGCAACTGGATTAAATAACATTCGTTTACGAAAGTACCCGGTTGGGGTGGGTATGATCCTGATTTGGGTAACAGGTGCCATCGGACTGAGTGTGGCAGTCTATCGCTGGATTGTTGGCTTACGGATAACCAACATGAGTGATAATCGCCCCTGGGGAATCTGGATTAGTTTTGATATGATGAGTGGAATTGGTTTAGCTGCTGGAGCATTCAGTGTGGCAGCCATCGTATACATCTTCAATATCAAAAAACTATACCCCATTGTCCGGCCAACCATTCTTACGGGTTTCATCAGTTATATCCTAGCTGCATTGACTTTGCTGGCGGACCTGGGCTTGCCCCAAAATATTTGGCACCTGATCGTTTACTGGAACATCCACTCCCCACTCTTTGAAATCGGTTGGTGTGTAATGGCGTATACCACCGTGCTTTTATTGGAATTCAGCCCGGTCTTATTTGAAGCGTTGGGCTGGAAAGCACCTCTTAAATTAATTCGGAGTATCACCATTCCACTGGTAATTTTAGGTATTTCGCTCTCCACCATGCACCAATCCACATTGGGTACCATGCTCACTGCCATGCCATATCGCATCCATCCGTTCTGGTATTCACCTCTTTTGCCGGTTTATTTCTTTATTACAGCGATTGCCGCAGGGTTAGCGATGACCGTTTTTGAAATGTACCATTCATCCAGAACATACCAGCAAAAGTTTGAAATCGGAATTGCGTCCAGGATAACCGGTTGGATTCCCTATGTGCTCGGCATTTACATTGTCATCAAATTGGTGGATATGATTGTCTCCGGCAAGTATATCTACCTTATTCAGGATCCCTGGCCAACTTTTATGTTTCTGATTGAAATCATGGGAGGCGCATTAATTCCTGCGCTTATGTTTGCTGACAAACAGGTGCGAAACAATCTGGGTGGCCTGGTGTGGGCATCTTTCCTGGTTATGGGTGGCTTGATCCTCAATCGTTTCAATTCAACCCTGGTTTTTATGAATGGTGATTTTTATTTCCCCAGTGCCGCTGAGATCGCAGTATCCATCGGCTTGACTTGTTTGGGTATCATTCTGTTTGATGCGGCAATCCGCTTCCTGCCGATGTATCCCAATCCACGTGAAAAACATGCAAGCAAATCTATTGAGAAAGCTTAAAAAAAAGGAGTCTGAATGATGGCAAAAGTCGTAATTGATCCAATCACTCGTATTGAAGGACACTTAAGAATTGAAGTTGAAGTGAAAGATGGCGTGGTGAGTAATGCCTGGAGTAGTAGCACCATGTTCCGCGGGATCGAGACAATTTTAAAAGGTCGTGACCCACGGGGAGCCTGGACGATCACCCAACGAATTTGCGGTGTCTGAACGACTGTACACGCAGTCAGCTCCGTGCGAGCTGTAGAAGATGCCCTGAAAATCAAAGTTCCAACGAATGCCCGAATCATCCGGAATATTATTGAAGCAATCCAATACGTCCAGGATCATGTGATCCATTTTTATCACCTGCATGCCCTCGATTGGGTGGATATTGTTAATGCCCTCAGCGCTGATCCAAAAGCTACCTCCGATTTAGCAGAATCAATTTCCGATTGGCCAAATTCCAGTGAAAATTATTTCCGAGGCGTTCAGGAACGCATTAAGAAATTTGTGGATAGTGGTCAACTGGGAATTTTTGCGAATGCCTATTGGGGGCACCCGGCATATAGTCTGCCGCCAGAAGCAAATTTAATGGCGGTGGCTCATTATCTGGAAGCACTCGACTGGCAACGCGAGATCATCAAAGCACATGCTATATTGGGAGCTAAAAACCCTCACCTGCAAACATATCTGGTGGGAGGAATGTCCACGCCGGTAGACCCCAATAGCGAAGCAGCTATTAACGCAGATAAAATTGCACAATTGCTGGGATTATTCGCGAAAGCCAAAGATTTTGTCGATCGGGTTTACCTGCCTGATGTACTGGCGATCGCCCCATTCTATCTGGATTGGGCAGGCTTGGGAGAAGGATTGGGTAATTTCCTATCCTATGGCGACATTCCCTTGATCGATGATTCTGACCCTAACAATCCTGATCACCTTTTCTTCCCCCGTGGTGTGATTCTCAACCGCGATCTCAGCAAAGTACATCCGTTGGATCCCGAAAAAATCAACGAATATGTAACCCATTCCTGGTATTCTTATGAAGATGAGAAAGTGGGTTTACATCCATCGGTTGGAGAAACCAATCCTAATTACACAGGGCCAAATCCTCCTTATGAATTTCTGGATACCGATAAAAAATACACCTGGTTAAAAGCGCCAAGATATAATGACAAATCTATGGAAGTTGGACCATTAGCACGCATGTTAATTGGGTATGCATCCGGTCATAAACGGACTGTGGAATTAATTGACACGGTCCTCAAGAAATTGGATGCGCCAGCCAGCGTATTATTCTCTACTCTTGGCCGTGTTGCTGCCCGTTGTGTGGAAACAGTACTCCTGGCTGAACAACTTCAACCCTGGACTATGGAATTGGCTATGAACATCGGTAAAGGCGATTTACGGATTCACGAACAGGATCATTGGGAACCCTCCACCTGGCCAGCCGAATCAATGGGCTGGGGCTGGACGGAAGCGCCACGCGGTGCCTTGGGGCATTGGATTCACATCAAAGATGGCAAGATAGCCAATTATCAGGCGATTGTCCCATCCACCTGGAACGCCTCACCTCGCGATGCCAAAGGACTGATGGGTGCATATGAAGCCGCCTTGATCGGAACACCTGTCGCAGACCCCAGCCAACCGGTGGAGATTTTACGTACCGTTCACTCCTTCGATCCCTGTATGGCTTGTGCTGTCCATGTGCTGGATGCGGACGGGAACGAAATTACCAAAGTGATCGTGATGGACTAGACCTTGAACAAGACGCTTATCCTTGGTGTCGGCAATTATTTAATGTCGGATGATGGCCTCTCTGTGCATGTTCTTGAGCGATTAATCACTGAGAAAGACCTGCCAGACAATATAGATATCGTCGATGGTGGCACCTGTGGCCTGGACTTGCTCCAATACCTGGAAGGAATCTCAAATCTGGTCATCATCGATGCAATTAAGACGAAAAATGGCATTCCAGGATCAATCATTCGCCTGGAAGGTGATCAAATTCCTGCCTATTTATCATTAAAAATTTCACCGCACGACATAGGACTACCCGATCTTCTCGCCACCGCTAAACTTCGCGATCTCTATCCTGAGAATATTGTCGTGTTTGGAATTCAACCAGCCTCTTTGGAATTGGGAGTGGCTCTATCTCCGCAAGTGTCTGCTCAGGTAGATACCTTGATTGACCTCATCATGACGCAGGTCGCTGAATTAGTCACCCCTTAACAAAAAACCATATAAAATAAAAAACTGCAATCTAATTGTTTGCAGTTTTTTATTTTATAAATGAATTTCCAGTGAAGACGAAATATCCTTTATAATGAGGTGATGTCTACAATCCAGCAATCATCGCACATCCCCAAGCCAAAACATTACTATTCAGAAATCGTTCTTTTTTCTTCCATTCGGATTCTGGTTCACGCCATGATGCGAATGGTTTACCCTTTTCTGGCAGTATTCGGTCGCGGACTTGGCGTTGACCTGACAACCATTTCATTGGCTGTCACCATCCGTAATTTCGCGGCCATATTGGTTCCTTTTATCACCTCCATTTTTGATAAACGTAGTCGCCGAAGTGGTATGCTGACCGGGATCAGTCTGTTTATTTTGGGTTGTGCTTTGGTTACATTATGGCCTACCTTTGTGATCTTTGTGGTTGCATTAAGTCTGACTTTTATAGGTATGCATGTTTTTATAGCCTCCATGCAGGCATATCAGAGCGATACGATTCCCTTGCCGTTACGGGGGCAAACAATTGTGATTACCAGTACGGGATGGGCTTTAAGTTTTGTGATTGCCGTCCCACTGCTCGGATTTCTCATCGGACGCTTCGGTTGGCTTTCTCCATTCCCTGTAATGGGTGTGTTAGGCGTGGTTTCCATCCTCGGATTATTATGGCTGGTTCCGCGTGGAAAACAGATAATTACCCAACAAACCGAGAAAGTACAACACGGAATGCTGCAGGTGTTCACCTCCTCGACAGCAATAGCTGGTGTGCTGATGGTGCTGTTCTTTTGTGCCGGGCATGAAGTGGTCAACCTGGTTTTCGGCGTCTGGATGGAGGATCGTTATGGTCTGTCCATAAATGCATTAGGTGTCGCCTCTACGGTAATCGGTGTGGCTGAATTATTATCAGTTGCCATCGTTAGCTGGTTACTGGCACGCTTAGGGGCAAAACGTGCAGTAGCGATTGGATTAGTCTTCAGCGCCATTACTGCCATTGCAATCCCCTTGTTGGGTGGATTTGGTTTATGGGGAGCAGAAGTTGGTCTTTTTCTTTTCAATCTCGCATTTCAAATGCCTTTTATCGCTTACGTTCCATTACTGACAGAGGTTTTACCTATGGCCCGGGCTTCTTTATTAGGCGCAACTTTTGCATCGGTCGGTGTAGGCCGGATGGCAGGAGCTCTAGTCGCCCCTTATCTGTATGCCTGGGATTTTAAATTCAATGCAATAGCTGCAGTTGGTTTTTTCTTAATTGCCTTATTTACACTCAGCAAAATAAAAACATTACAAAATCAGGCTGTCCAACCAGCCTGATTAATCCTGAGAAATTCAGCTTATCCCAATCTTTTATTTTCTGGCAATCGTCGAAAGTGCCCAGGTTGCAGCGCGTTCTAATTCACCATCCACTAAAGGACCTTCCATGGAGCTCACGAAAAACCCCTGTGGAGGAACAACTTCCAGACCACCCAGTCTAATTAATTGTCTGGCTATTTTCTCAGCCGCATAACCGAAAAACTTAACCATCAGGGCCAGAAATTTATTATTATTGATATCCTCTGAAGTCATTCTGGTATCAAATGCAGCTACTTGAATCCCTTTCAAAGTGCCAGCCGGAATTTGTTTCAGAAATTGATCCAGTGCATTGGTAGCTTTAAATTGTCGGGTGGGTGAACCCATAATCAAGGTCTTAACGCCATCCAGATGTTCAGGAAATACTTCTCCAACCAAACGAATATCTACCTCTATTTGCTGCTCTAATGCATTCGCCATGGCTTGAGCAATTTTTGCTGTATTACCAAAAACCGAATCATAAATAATCAACGTTTGTTTCATCTAGGACCTGGGGGGGTAATTAATTATATCTTTATTATATGGAAATTTTTTCAGGAATAAACAATTTGCTTACCTGATAATCTGATTAAGGAATCAATTTCTCCACTATCATATCATCCAGCTCATAATTTTGTTTCTTCCGGATTGTTTCGCACGATACATTTGTTGATCTGCCTTATCCACCAGTTCATTCACATTTTCAGACTGATATTCAACAACTCCGCCTGAAATGGTAACTTTTATTTCTTCCGGAAATTCAGTTTTTTCAATGTCTTTTCGAATTCTCTCGGCAGCATTGTGAGCTTGTTTTACATTCGAGTTCGGGAAAATTACCAGGAACTCTTCTCCACCATAACGCCCAACCATATCAACATCCCTGACCGATTTTCCAATCCGCTCTGCTACTTTTCTTAGCACGCTGTTGCCAATCTCATGACCATAAGTATCATTAATTCTCTTAAAATGATCAATATCCAATAATAGAATAGACACATTTGACTGATATCGCTTTGATCGTTTTATCTCATCAACCAATTTTTCATAAATCGCCTGATGATTATATAGTTGAGTTAATCCATCAGTGACTGCAAGTTTGCTTAATAATTTATTTTTTTCTTCAATTTGATCGAGTAATTCATGTCTCTCTGTGGTATCAAAAACTATACCAGCCAGAAATTCTATGTTCCCGTCTGAATCCCTTTGTGTAATTTTACCGATATCCATATACCAGCGCCAATTCCCGGCTTTGGTTTTGATCCGGTATTCCGCTTCATAAACAGGCGAAACACCTTTCAGATGCAGTATCATTTCATTCATCACGCGTTCATAATCATCTGGATGTAATTTATCTGTAAAAAACTGGTAATTGACCACTTCCGGGATTTCATCCACTGAATATCCTAGCGTTGTGACTTTGAGTGGATTGAAAACCACCTCATTAGTTTTGTAATTCCAATACCAATGCCCTAAATTCCCTGTCCAGGCAAATTCGAGCGTTAGCTCTTCTTCTTCTTTGCGTTTGAACTGTGAAACCCAGCCTTCTAATTCATCAATTTTCTTAATCAGCTCGCCTTTTGACAACTTCTCATAGTTCATGGTTTCACCCTTTTTTGGTTTTTAAAAGAATCATTCATTTTCTAGTGACTCAACCAATCTCAAAAAAACAGCGACGATATCTGGATCCAACTGGGTGCCAGATATTTTTCGAATGTAAGTTAGAATTTCTTCTCTTTTCCAGGCCTGGCGGTATGGACGATCCGAACCCAAAGCATCCCAAATATCCACCACAGCGAAAATCCTGGCAGCTAATGGGATTTGTTTTCCAGCCAATCCTTGCGGATACCCCGTTCCATCCCAACGTTCATGATGGCTGTAGGGGATGTCAATGGCATGTTTGAGAAAATCAATTTTGGAAAGCAGA
>DAOUGX010000256.1:0-1896 GCA_034428855.1 Anaerolineaceae bacterium
ACAAATAGAGGTATGTTTATAATAAAAGATATAGATTAAAGAAATATGAGTAAAACTATCTTAATTATTAAATTAAAATTAGAGTTTTTAATTTTTTACTGATGGTTTATGCACTACAATAATAAGCAATAGGATTGCTGAATTACTTTTATCAGTTTGCTTTACTGAAAAGGACAATCGATGATATCAAAAGATCTTCCTCTTATCGATCTGCATCGGCATATTGAAGGAAACATTCGTATTCAAACGATGCTGGATATTGCCCGGCAACATCATGTGAATTTGCCCGCCTGGGATGAGCAAGGATTAAGACCATATGTAATGGTTCAAACTCAACAACCAGGAGTGATGGCATTTCTGGAGAAATTTGCCTTACCCATGCAATTGATTGTTGATCTGAAAGCCTGTAAACGGATTGCGTATGAAGCGGTTATGGATGCTGCTGCGGAAGGATTGGATTACATTGAGTTACGCTTCAGTCCCTGGTTTATGGCAGAGACCCATGGGCTCAATCCACAAGGAGTGGTACAAGCAGTTTTAGATGGGGTTCAATCGGGTCGTGAAGAAAGCGGTTTGCAGGTGAAATTGTTAGGAATTCTAAGTCGTACCTATGGACCTGAAGTAGCCATGCAGGAACTGGAATCAATGTTGCCGTTTGCAGACCAGATTGTTGGTCTTGACCTGGCGGGGGATGAGGCTAACTTCCCGGCGGAATTGTTCCAGCATCATTTTGAGCGTGCACGGGATGTTGGTTGGAAAGCGACCGTACATGCCGGAGAAGCAGCGGGCGTTGAAAGTGTCTGGCAATCGATTAAGGTATTGGGAGCACAACGAATTGGACATGGATTGGCGATAATCCATGACAATGCCTTGATGGATTTCATGTTTGAACGTCAGATTGGCATTGAATGCAATCTGACCAGCAATGTGCAAACCAGCTCCGTTCCGGATTATGCCAGCCATCCCTTAAAAATCTTTTTAGAAAATGGATTGTGTGCCAGTATAAATTCTGATGATCCTGGCATCAGTGGGATTGATTTAAGATATGAATATGAGGTGGCAGCTCCAAGAGCTGGATTGACGGATGCGATGATTCGTCAGGCACAGCTGAATGCATTGGAAAGTGCCTTTCTGACGCCACGGGATAAACAGAATTTGGTGAGAAAAAAGCTTTGAGTACTTAAGTTCATAAGGTGTTGAGCTCTTAAAGGTTAATTCGATTATATCTTTCGTTGTGTATTAGAAGGATTGAGTGACACGTCTTCAATTTGATTTCGAATTTTTTATGAAAAATTTGGATAAACATCGTAGGGGTGGGTTCTGAACCCACCCCTACGAATTCATGAAAATATTCATTCACAATTAAATTATTTGTGTATTTATTCAAAAAAATCCGTAATTATTCTCATTAATTAATCCCTGCTTGACCTGAATTGGTGTGTATGATATCTTATTTACAGATTCTTTTTTCAGGATGATTAATATGCAGGTGAGAAATAGTGATAATGTGGGTGAACGATTGCGTAAACGACGCAAAGAATTGCGATTAACCTTGAAAGAGGTGGCCGAATCTACCCGGCTTACTTCTTCATTTTTAAGTCAAGTGGAGAACAACAAGGTAAATCTTTCACTCAATTCATTACATTTAATCGCAGATACGCTGGATGTACCGGTAACTTATTTCATGGCTGACGAAAACCTGCAAGCTTTTGAAACAAATGATAAAGAATTTTCTCCCCGCTCCCAATTTAATCCAGTGGTTGTAAAAGATCGGCGTTCCAGGCTGGTATTGCCTGTTTCAGGTGTGGAATTGGAATTACTGGTACCAAGCTTAGGACGCAAAATGGTTTCTTTTAAAGGCAGACTAGAACCCGGTATGGAGAATGTGGCTTCTCG
>DAOUGX010000257.1:0-2062 GCA_034428855.1 Anaerolineaceae bacterium
GGTAGCCATTTTACATCAGGGTAAATTGATTAAAGCCGGAGATCGCGACAGCATTTTATCTGAATATGCTACCAATGCTGTTGAAATCCAGGTCGATCCGGATGCTGAAGCTGCTTTATCACAATTCTCCCTCAGTCTTCAGAAACAAACCTGGGTGGAAAAAGTAGCCCTCGATCAGAGGCTCGCCCGGGTTGTGATTTCAGATTCAGCTAAAGCCAAACAGGAGATATTGCCACTGATTATGGCAGTAAATCTTCCCATCACGCGCCTGGAATGGGTACGTCCTACCCTGGAAGAAGTATTCTTAGAGTTAAGTGAGTAAACTATGCATGCCCTTTTTTACAGTATCAGTATTATTCTTTGCATTCTAATTCCTGTCATATCAGGTATTCTTTTACGCAGACGTTTTCGGGTGTCCTGGCTATTAATGGGTGTGGGTTCTTTGACCTTTATTGGATCACAGATCGTGCACCTACCTTTGAATAATCTGCTGACGAAATTAAATATTCTTCCTACCACTGCAGGCACGGGTTGGACAATTGCACAAATGGCGATTGTTCTGGGACTTACAGCCGGTATTTGCGAGGAACTGGCCAGAGTTGCCGGTTATTGGATGCTCAAACGTGCCCGCAGAGCTGAAGATGGATTGATGCTGGGCATTGGCCATGGTGGAATCGAAGCGATGATTCTGGTAGGTATATTGGGGGCTGGCGGGGTTGCGCAGATGTTCGCTCTGCGAAATGTGGATTTGCTGAGCATGAATCTGGGTCCGGATCAAATCGCCCAATTCCAAAAAATGCTGGATACCTTCAACCAACCAGGCATTGTTGGGCTTCTTCCTCTATTGGAACGCCTAATTGCAATGACTTTACATATTGTCATTTCCATGATGGTGCTGTACGCTTTCCAACAAAAGAAACGCATCTGGGTGCTCTGGGCAATTCTGTATCATGCAGCCGTGGATGCTGTAGCAGTGGTTGTCGGATTAAAAAATGTCGATCCAATCATCATTGAATTTGCTTTTTTGATCTCGGTGGTGCCCGGTATTTTGTGGGTGATACGTGTTTTTGGTAAACAACTAAAAGCCAATCAACAACCCGGAATACCGGTCGAATGGCAATTGTTTACTGTGGCAATTAAAAAAGAACTGAAACAGTTGTGGTCAACCAAAATGGTGTTGGTGATTATTGGTGTATTTGCACTATTTGGGATCGCATCTCCGATGCTTGCCTACTTCATGCCTGAAATTTTCAGTAATATTGAAGGGGCGGAAATGTTCAAAGCTCTCATCCCAGAGCCAACCGTCAAAGATGCATTAACCCAATATCTTAAAAATATCTCTCAATTCGGTTTCCTGATCGCCATTCTGGTGGGCATGGGTAGTGTTGCCAGTGAAAAAGAAAAAGGAATCACCGAGATGATTTTGCATAAACCTTTACCCCGCTGGGCGTTTATCCTCTCGAAATTTACAGCTCAGGCTCTGGTCTATCTGGTTGCATTTATTCTGGCTGAAATTCTGGCTTATGTTTACATTCTGATATTATTTGAGTCAATTTCCCTTTCCGTTTTCACTACGATCAATATTTTGCTGCTGTTATGGTTATTATGTTTCAGTGCCATCACCGTTCTGGGTAGTACAGTCAGCCGTTCGATTGGTGCTGCTGCTGGAATCAGCCTGGCAGGCAGCGTGGTACTGATGCTCTCTGCGCAAATCCCGCAATATGGTAGTGTCAGCCCACAATCCTTGATGGGTTGGGCTGGTATGCTGGGAAACGAATTAACTTTCAACCTGCAAACCAGCAATTTCACAGCACTCGCGGCTGCGGTCGTATTGATCATCATGTTATTAATCTGGGCGATTGGGTTATTCGAACAGCAGGAACTTTAACCACCACCAACCGGGGGCACGAAATCCACTTCGTCCCCTGGTTGCAGTATGGTATTCAACCCGTTGGGCAAACTGCTGACATCCTGCTTGTTGAGAATGACGAACAGGTGAGGCATGAGTTGCCCATCCTGGTCACACCAATGTGCCCGCATGTGTGGGTTTTGCACCAGAAAT
>DAOUGX010000258.1:0-8407 GCA_034428855.1 Anaerolineaceae bacterium
TACATGCACCTCCAATTGCACATCACAACCAGCGTGCTTACAATATTGAGTTTTTGCTGGATACCATTTTTTTTCTGCCATATTTACCTCCATCGAGAAAACCTAGCCACTAAAACCAAATTATAACATTACAAAATTCTTTATCTCTCCACCAACTTATAAAGAGAACCGTTGTGAGAAATTAAGTATATTTCTCCGAATACATCCTCGCCAAAAGAGCTTATGTTTACACCGGTATTGAATAATTCAGTTGATTTAAATTCGTTATTTCCATTAGGTAATAAACCCCACACTTTTCCATTACAGAAATCCCCAAAGAGATACACACCAAACCATTCTGGTAATTCATTTCCCCGATAAACATATCCACCCGTAACTGAACACCCGTATCCATGATCGTATTCAAAAACAGGGTCTACCAATACAGAGGGATCGGTGGGATCACCTTTGAAAGGATGCGAGCCTTCGCGAAAATACCAACCATAATTTTTTCCAGCGGGGCTATTCGCTGGAGTAAAGTTTATTTCTTCCCAATTTCCTTGGCCAACATCTGCAATCCATAAGTCACCGGTTATTCGATCAAAAGAATACCGCCATGGGTTGCGAAGACCCAAAGCCCAAATTTCAGATCTCCCCTCACCGGATTGGTAATAATTATCTGGAGGAACTGCATAGACATCCTGGTCACGAACGGCAATTCTGACCATTTTTCCCAATAATGTGGTTGGATTTTGCGCTCTTAATTCAGGATCTCCGCCAGAACCCCCATCACCAAGACCAATGTACAGATATCCATCCGGCCCAAATACCAGGTTACCACCATTGTGATTCGAATAAGGTTGTTCATAAGTTAATATTATTTGTTCACTGGATGGATCAGAGGTTTTTCTATCATCGCTGGCGAGATATCTGGCGATGATCGTGTCACCACCCGATCCCGTGTAATTTATATAAAAAATTCCGTTATCTATAAAATCAGGGTCTAAAGCAATCCCTAACAATCCCTGTTCCGAACCCCTGGTCAATGTTTTGTTTTTTATGTCCAGGAAAGGTCTTTCCAAAATAATTCCATTTTCAAGAATCCGAATCACACCATCCTGTTCCAACACAAATATAACGAGATTGTCATCAAAATACGAAGCCATCCCTAATGGCTTGTTAAATCCAGAAGCAATCTCCATCCATTGATAATTGGCTGGATCAGGAAAGGAAGAAACTGATTGAATTACTTCCTCTGTTTGGGTTGTTTCGGGGATTGTAACTGTTTCTTCGGGTTGGGAAGTGTCCAAAGGTAAAACCGGCAGTTCTTCTCCATCAACCACATCCGTTGAATTAGAGTTTATTTCTGGCATTTTCGTTGATTGAGATTCCAATACAGGTGGTGTAAATACCCCGTCGTTTCCTGAACAGGCTGTTAATAAAACAACCATCAGCAATAATATAATCAATAATTGTTTACTCTTCATAAATATCCTGCTTTTTTTTGATTATATCAATTTGATGGCAGGAAGCCGAAAGTATATATACTGTTTGGTTATTTATTGATTCTTTTGAATCATTTGATTTCGTTTGAATTTCAGATAAGGAGCAATTAGCTTTCTAATGTAATATTTCCCAACAATTGGATGCCAGAAGTTGCCACCATCCCGATAATGGATCTTTAACATATCCGGCCAGCAACGATCATCTTCAGAAATAGTTTTAGTATCACCATGAAGCCGAAAGTTCGCCCACAATTTGGGGAAATAATCGATTTTACTGATTTTTGCTAAACGAAGCCATAAGTCGTAATCCATTGCAAAATAAATAGATTGGTCAAGTGGTGATACTTTTTTCCATAATTCAGATCGCCAGAAGGAAGCTTGCTGTGGAATGTGAACATATCCTGTTCTCAATTTTCGGTAATTGGTTTGTTTTGCGTTAAATTTACCGATTATTCGATCATCGGAATCGATAAAATTACAATCCCCATATACCATTCCAGCTTGTGGATGATTGAGTAGATAATCAACTGCCTGAGAAATTGAGTGAGGTTCATATGTGTCATCTGAATTTATCCAGGCAAAAATTTGACCATTCGCCTTTGAAAATCCCTGATTAATCGCATCAGTCTGGCCACCATCTTTCTTTGATTGCCAATATGTGAGTTGGCTGGCATATTTCTGTATGATTTCAACACTATTATCTGAGGAATTACCATCCATTATTATGTATTCAATATTAGGGTAATCCTGATTAAGAACAGATAAGATTGTTCGCTCAAGATATTTTCCCTGGTTATAAGATGGGGTCACAATTGATACAAGCGGTTGCATAAATTATTCCCCAAACTTTGCTTTCAAATCAAAAATAATGAAATCATCGGTTTCTTCGTAAATGCGATAATTATCAAAAAGTAATTGTTTGATTATCGGTTGATTGTCCAACTCTGACAGTTGTGTGACCAGAAAATAATCCATCCCATCAGTTTGTTCATCAAACAAAGTCTGATAATCAAAATTCTGTCCGGCTAATTCTCTGACAGAGAAATCATACGTTGACATCCAATTTTCAATATTGGTCCAACCCCAGTAATTTAATCGATAACCATAATCCTGGGTTATTCCGATTAATTTATCATCCGGGTTGAATATATTTTGCATTCCTTCCCAAAATTGAATTTCATTATCGAAGTTTTCTCTGGCAAGGGTCACTCTAACATTCCATGCATTATTGAATAAATACATACTCATAATTGTGAGTATCACTAAAGTGCTTAACCAATTCGTGATTTTCAATCCATTGATGATTTGACTGAAGACAATCGATACGCCAATGGCAACAAGCGGAACCAGTGGCAACTGATAATAATCGTGGGTGGACATATGGTATGGTAAGGTCATTCCATATACAAAATAACCGAAAAACAAGGCCGAAAGAAGTATTCGATGACTTTGTTTATTCAGTAGGAAGATTCCAATTATGGCGGCAATAAAAAATTCCAGAACCACCACTTTATCGATCATTTCAATCCACCTCAACCAGAATACTGGATCAATCCAAAGTTGAGGGAAAAATCTCAAATTAAATTGCGATTGAAGTTCACCACTAATCAATAAGCCATACACCATATAAGATAAATAAGGCAAAATAGACAAAATTCCCATTATCCAAATGGATCGGCTTCGAATGATTGATTTGAAATTTTTCTTTTCTGAAAAGACAATACCAAAAAATCCAAAAGCAATTGGGAAAATTACAACAGATTTTATCAGGATGGCGATTCCGGCGAATATTCCCCCCAAAACGGCATTTTTAATGGAATCTTTTTCTATCCAACAAACCATTCTCCAAAGCGAAATGATCAAGAACATGACCATTAATGGATCAGGTTGGAAAGCTCTGCTGGCAATCGCAGTATAAGGTGTCACCATATAAAAAAGAAGTGCGAAGATGGCTGCGTTTTTATCAGCCAGTGACTGCACCAATTTCACCAGAAAAATTCCACCAATTGTCCAAAACATTATTGATAATATGCGCGGTATCCAGAGAATTTCTTGCCCAAATATTTTGTAACTCGTCGCACTCAACCACTCCATAATAGGAGGTTCAATTATTCCCTGGCTCTTCCAAAGTTTCACAGCCAATTCTTTTTTCCATTCAACGATATTAGTTTCAGTCTCATAAAACATTCCTCGAGCTTTTATGGCTGAATATAGTTGCCGGGTAGGATGAAAATCCAAAGGGGCATCTTTAAGATCATAAAATCGAATCAGCAAACCAACTAGAAAAATGAAAACTAAAGCAAAAATAAAAAGGGATTTGCTTTTTTCAAACAAAAAACTTTCATGATACTCAGTCTGTTTCTCAATTTTCATCGATTAACCTACCTGATTTTCTTCAAGTCTGGTCGTGTAATAAAGTGCCGTAATTTTAGATAAATACCTTTTAGCTTTTGAAGGCCGAAAGGAGCAAGATAAGCAAAAATTAACCGATGCAATTCCGGAAGAATAGTAGGGAAATCCAGCATTATGCCACGCCAGTAATTTTTTCGGGCCTGTTTATAGTTTCCACCGTCCAATAAATATCTTGCATCCATTCTGTGTGCTCCAGCTAAGATTTTTTTATGATTTGCCATAAAAATCTGATTTAAGTCCGGGTTTCTTTCCATCCATTCAACCAACCGGTATGCTTCTTCACCAAATTTTTCAGCGGATGCAATGTTTTTTGCTTCAGCATGGAAACGGGCTGCAGCCCAGATTTTATTAATGTACTTAATGGGAGATTTGGATGCTAATTTCAACCACAAATGGTGGTCTAATAAAAAGTGGTAGGACAGATCCAGCCCGCCAGACTCCATCAATAAATCTTTTCTCATAAAAACAGCTGGTTGCCCTATAATTCGAAATTTCATAAGATCAATCAATTCCCAATTTCCATATCGCATAACATTCGTTACGTCTCCATTTTCATCGATGGATTGAACATCTCCAAAAACGAAAGCAATTTCAGGATTTAATTCCAACACATTTATTGCATGGGATACTGTTCCCTGCATATACAAATCATCGGAATTTAACCAACCTATATATTTACCATTTGATTGATGTAACCCTTTATTGAAAGCATCTGCCTGCCCGCCATCCTTTTCTGAAACCCACCAGGTTAATTTATTTGCGTATTTTCTTATGATTTCCTGGCTGCCATCTGTTGAACCTCCATCAACGATGATATATTCCAAATTCGGGTAATCCTGATTCACCACTGACAAAATGGACAATTCAAGATATTTTGATTGATTAAAAGACGGGGTAATAATGGAGATGAGGGGATTGTTTTGCATGGAGAGATCAGTTTACCTTAATTTTGATTTATTTGAAAAGCTGATTGTAGTCAATCCTTTCAAAAACCGTTAGTTTTCCACCAACTGTCGCATCAAGAACTTTGCGACCATCACGCTCGAACATTTTCTTTGCTAGTTGATATCCAACTTCTGATTTTTCCAAATCTGGTAATTGCCATCGAAACCCTTTACCAAAATAACCAGGATGAAAATGATTGGGATCATCCCCTTGAGAAACGACTGTCGTGTTCGCTTTACCTTTCGTCTCAAAGTTATGGTCCACTCCAATTAGGATTACCTCCTGAAAACCCATAAAATAAGCTATTTGTAGTGCAACATACGTAACAGTTGCACTTTCCCAAAGCCTATTACGAATATCTTTCGCAAATTTTGGTTCAGTATAAGTTGTGTACAAAAAGAATAAATTCTCTTGCGGTGATAACCATTTTTTTCCAGCTCGCCATGAGACAAATCGTGGTATTTTCAAGTTCATGATTTCTTCAGCACATTGCTCAATAACCAAATCATTTACGGACACATAATAACTGGTTGCAAATCCCATTTCCGGGAAGGCCAAATAAATGCGATTCATGCCAAATGTGTATTCATTTTTTAGTTTGCTGAGATCTGTTTGTTTTAAACTTGGGCCATTACCAACAATGAAACATCTCTTCCCCTGATGAATATTGTGGAATTTTAACAATTCGTTTCTGGATTGTTTCCTCCATGAGTGGAAGTAAGCATTTGGGATTTCTTTCAGACGTTTTGATCCATCCAATGCATTTCTAAGCATGGAAAGTACAGGTACTGGAAGAATATTCTTTATTTGTTGTTTCATATGCTTATTCTGTACTCAATTTTGCGGTAGCACCACCATCCACCACTATTGACTGACCTGTCATAAATGAAGATTGTTCTTCATCGGCTAGAAAATAAATAGTATGTGCAAGTTCAGATGGTTTACCAATTCGACCATTCACCGTGCGTTTAGCCAGATTTTCCAACCGGACCTGATCTAAATGTGCAGATAACATCGGTGTATCAACAGCCCCCGGAAGAATAGCATTCACCCGAATATTATCCTGAGCAAATTCAATCGCCATTGATCTGGTTAATGCTAGCAATCCACCTTTACTCGCTGCATAACTACCAACACCTGCTGAAGTTGCTATGGCATGCACTGAAGACACATTAATAATGGCTCCACCTCCCCTGTTTTTCAGCAATGGATAAGCTAATTTTGCCCCTAAAAAAACAGAACGCAGGTTGGAAGCCATCACTGCATCCCATTCCTCGACTGATGTTTCTAATAATGGTTTTACAACCTGCAAAGCGGCATTGTTAATGACAGCATCCAAGCTATCAGTAAATTTTCTCACAGAGTCGTAAATTTTTTCTAAATTGTTCGGATCCGAAATATCAGCCTGAATGTACAAACCATTTTCGGGAAAATTCTCACCGAAAATATTCCTGTCGACTCCAATAACGATCCAACCTTTTTCAAAGAACAATTGGACTGTTGATTTTCCAATTCCACCTGCTGCGCCGGTGATTAACATGACTCGTTGCTTATTCTTCATGAGTTCCTGCCATCAATTAGATTTGAATTTTCCCAATTCGGAAGCATCAATTCCCAGACCAATTAAGAGATTTCTTATTGTGTTCCAATGCACTCGTTCCCAAGCTTGAGGGCTCGAATTTGAATTGTGTGGGGCTAATAAAACATTACTCATTGACATTAATGGAGAAGTAATCGGTAATGGTTCAACCTCAAAAACATCTAACGCAGCACCAGCCAGGTTTCCGTTTTGCAATATGTTAATCAAGGCATTCTCATCCACAATCGGACCGCGAGCTGTATTAATCAAAACTGCATATTTATTTACAAGTTTGAGTGTTTCAGCGTTAATTAAGTGAAAACTGGTCGGGTTTAAATCACAGTTGATGCTGATAAAATCTGATTGCTGTAATAAATCCTTTAATGTGACCATTTGCAGTCCCTGTTCTAGGATGAAATCTGGCTCAATTTCACGAATGTCATTCCCTAATAATTTCATTCCAAACGCTTTAGCTCGGCGAATGACTGCTTTTCCTACATTTCCCACTCCAACCACACCAAGGGTACATTCACTTAATGACCTGCCAGGTATTTTCTCCCATTCACCTGATTTCATAGCCAAATCCATCCATGGGAGACGGCGAGCAAAGGTGAGAATATAACCCATTACACTATCTGATACGGGTAAAGTGAAAGCATTTGGTGTATTACCCACCATAACTCCAACAGAATTTGCATGTGCTTTATCAATTGAATCTATGCCTGTTCCCCATTTTGAAATTACTTTTAAACGTGGTAAACAAGCATCAATCACGCGTTTTGAAAAACGATCATCTCCACAAATCGCTCCATCAATTTTTCCAGAAAAAAATAGAATTTCTTCTTCCGATAATCTTTCGTGAACTTCAGGAATGATCACATCAATTCCAAAGGATTCAAGGACAGGTATAAATCGATCTTTAAATGGAATCATGTAAGGTGCGGATAATAAAACAGTTGGTTTCATAATTCTCCCAGATCAGGATTTGATGTGGATTATACCAAATCGTTCTTCGCCTGATGAGAGATCATTAAGTCTGCTAAGAGGAAATCTAATTCTTCATCGATATCAAATGCTTCAGAGCGATCGATTTCATACATCAAAGGACGCTCACCAATCCGATTTCTATGCTCGACTAAAGTTTTCTTTTGAAATAGGTAAATACATGAATTTTCTTCAAATATCGGTGGCAGATCCTGGGTTCTAAGTAAAATGGATGGATTATGGTTAATAGGTCTTGATAATTGATCCCAAAACCGAGTATGCAGTTTTGTGACAGAGAAAAGCGAATCATATGCTGGCATATGATTAACCAATTGGTTAATAGCATTCGAAATAGTGACTGTTCTTAAAAGTGGGTTGGTACTATGGGTTTGAAGATAGAGGTCTGCATCAATTTTTTCCACATCGTGTAAAAGAATTTCATTCATAGGTACGGTATCTGCACAAAGATTTTCCGGTCTATGGATGATTTTAATAGATGGAAAATTAATTTCTATGCCTTCAATAATTTTTTCGCTATCGGTATTTACAACGATTTGATCAATTTCCTTTACTTTTAAGAGATTGGACAAAATATAATGATACAAAGGTTTTCCAGCAATTAATCGAAAATTCTTTTCAGGAACCCGAACCGAATGATGTCGCATTGGAACCAATGCAACGATTTTTAGATTTCTTTTCATTTTCCATCCTTTCCACTCAAGTCCTGATAATGAATTGGTTTTACTTTTCGAATATTATTATTAATAAGGATATCGTTTCTGGGATAATAAAATGTTTGTTTCAATTGCCAGGTTAACGGACCCGATTGCCGATACCCAAGGTATGTTCCATAAAATTGATTCCATCTAAATCCAAGAACGCTTTTCCATACTTTATTAATTATTTTATCTTTTCTTGCTATCTGTAAATCATTTTTTACATTAGAAATAAATGCATTTAATAAGTCAAAAATTCCAAATTGCTCTTGCGGATAAATCATTTT
>DAOUGX010000259.1:0-2726 GCA_034428855.1 Anaerolineaceae bacterium
GTTTTGCCACTCATCATCATCAACACCCAGGAAGCCGTCAAAGCGGTGCCTGATACCCTGAGGCAGGCCAGTTATGGCCTGGGGGCCACCCAGTGGCAGACCATTTGGTACCATGTGTTGCCGAACGCCTTGCCAGGCATCCTCACGGGCACCATTTTGGCCATTTCACGGGCCATCGGCGAAACAGCACCTTTGGTGGTGGTTGGGGCAGCAACGTACATCACGTTTGACCCGAACAATGTTTTTTCGCGGTTTACCACGCTGCCCATCCAGATTTACCAATGGAGTTCCCGTCCCCAGGCGGTGTTCCAGCACATTGCCGCGGCGGCCATCCTGGTCTTATTGATTTTATTGCTGTCTTTAAACAGCTTTGCCATTGTTTTGAGAAATCGTTATCGAAAGTAAAAAGATGGATTCACCCAACAACTCAGAAAATGCCATTGACCCGATATATGATTACCTCTCATTCAATAAGTCATCGACGCCACAAAACAAGGATCCTCTGCCCTTCTGTCAAAGAAAAATCAATAAAGGCAATAGAAAAAAGCCCCCTCTCAATATCAGAGGGGGCACGGTTGCTGCCAACAGGTTCAATTAATAAACCATTGTTCCAGAATCTCTTCGGGTGACATAAATTGGTTGAGGTTGGAATTGGTCTCGATGTATTCCTGTAGATTATCACTAGTCACAACAGGAAAATCAACCAACAAGCTTCGTCCATATTTTCCACCTAACACAGAGGGGTCAATCTCTTTTCCACTCAGAAGGTAGTAGGCTGCGTAGAAAGCGTCATAAGCAATTCCTGAAGGATTGCCAACAATAATGCAATCAAAATTTGAATTTTGTTTGAGTTTTTCGTTCCAGTAGTATAAACCATCCGAAGAGGGTTCACACATCATCAACGGCCATTGATCTGGTGTTAATCCGGATTCTTCAACCACGCCCTGAATTATTGGACTATAGTAACCATTCGTCCAGATGGCTTTAATTTCCGGGTTTGTTTTGAGTAAATCAGCCGTGACTGGTTTTGAGCCCAGAGGATCATCAACTGTATCTGGATGGTCAACAACAGAAATTTCTGGATACCGAGATAATATCTCATTAATCGCATCAAGATGGCTGAATGCCGGATAAAGGTCAAAATAAACAAACTGTCCATCACCACCTATTTTTTCGAACATCCATTCCAGACTGGTTTCTACCCATTTTGCTTGATCCACAGTCACACTGTACAAACCCTGCATGTCTATCTCTGCATCCAGAAGGAAGACCGGGATTCCTGCGTCAACAGTAGCTTGAATAGTGGCGAGGTCCTCCAACGGAGTACCGTTTACTGAATTGAGTACAATGGCGTCCACGCCTTGTTCCACCAGATCAGTCATGTTTCCAGAGGGGCAGAAGATCGCCTGTTCGTCACAAGCCTGCCGAAAGTTATTACCTCGCGATTGATCAGTAGTTTCATTATCAACTAAGCCTATGACCATGGAAGGCTGTCCGCAGTTCGCAGGCCAATTCACATTACGTTCATCCGCTTCAGAATTGGTCAGGTTAAGTAGCCCATCAGTGAAAATCCCACCGATCAAATAAATATCAGCCGTAGGGCTATCATTAAAGGCAACGCTGGCACATTCCACTCGTTCGCCTTCCTCGGTCCAGTAAGGAAAATAACGCCGAAGCATCCCCTTTCCACCGGCATCCATGATACCAGTACCATCAGGATTGACTACACAATTGTAACAGAATTGGTCTTGATCTTTCCATCCCCAGCCCGTGAAAATACGGTTATCAATGGTCCATTGTGCCAGATAGTTTTGTCCGTTATCGGTGACCTGAGTTTTATTGCTTCCATCGGGGTTCATCACATAAATATTTTGATTTTGGTCTTCACCAAGAGTAAAAACGATCTTGCTTCCATCCGGTGACCACGAGGAGCGATGTTCGATCTCAGGACTGTTGGTGAGATTAACAGATTGCCCGCTTCCATCAGCCTTGATGATAAAAATATCTCCATTGCTGGTGTACGTTATTGTGCTGCCATCATGCGACCAATCAGGAAAATCGCTACCATTTTCAAGAGTCAATTGAAATACATTGCTTCCGTCAGCGTTCATAACATAAATATATTGTCCGGGAACGTCATTCTCTCGGTTGGAAACAAACGCGATCTGACTACCTTCTGGTGACCAAGCTGGATCAAAATCATCCGCAGCATTGTTGCTGAGATTGACCTGGTTTGAGCCATCACTGGCCATGCTGTAAATTTCCCAGTTATTGTCGCGGTTGGTATCAAAGGCAAGTGTACAGGGGATGGGTTCCGGTTCTGCAGTTGGAACAACAGTCACACTTACTGTTGGATTTTCAGTTGGGACAGAAGTATCAGTAAGGCTCTGGTTTTGGTTTTCTTGTAAGCTCGTGTCAGGTTTGGTGCAAGCGGTAAAAATCAATGTGATCAGTAAAAACAGGCACAAGAACATTGGAAAATTCTTTTTCATGGCTATCCTCTCAATTGATGTTTGAAATTCTTTATGCTGACATCCCCTGTATTCCTGCTGTCAGCCGATTATATGCCTTTTATGTTTCTAGCACTCTTTATTATAACCCGGATTCCACGTCGAATAAATTTTGCCACCATTTTCACCCTGGAGGCGTGATGGTTGTGGTTGAACGCGCTTAAGTTGAGCATGGTTTCCTTTATTGTACAGCATTTTTAGGGATCCATTTCATAA
>DAOUGX010000260.1:0-4563 GCA_034428855.1 Anaerolineaceae bacterium
TGGTAATGGCAGAAGGCAAAATCCTCTATGAAGGTGACCCTGCTGAATTATTCGCCTCAGAGGATTTACTGGAGGCAGCCAATTTACGACCTACATTATTGCAGGAGTTATTGAAGGAATATGAAGATCGGGGCGGAAAAGTAGATTGTCTGATTCGTAACACCGATCAGTTTCTTGAAGCGATCACGTACACATTGAAATTGGAGGATGAACATGGCGGATAATCAACAGGAACATGGATTGGTTTACACGTATCGAGCATCCTTATTGAACAGACTTTATCCCCTGGTTAAACTGGCCTGGGTGTTTGTGATTGCTACCGGATTGTTTATATACAAATCACCGATATCCGGTGGAGTGATGTTTGTGGGGGTATTACTTCTGGCAATGGTCGCTGGCAAGATACCCCTGCGTCAGATATTGGGTAGCAGCAAAATAATTCTCATGCTGGGTATTTTGTTAATGGTTTTTCATTTTTTTGCAGATCCAGGGGAGCCTTTACTGAAGTTGGGTCCATTAACTGTTACTGATAACGGCTTGTACCAGGGACCAATCTTCTTCTTCCGATTATCTGTGGTGGTAATGGCTTCTTTTCTATTGATCTGGACGACAGATACCCGTGATCTGATGGTTTCTCTCACCAAAGCTGGAATTCCTTACCGGGGAGCATTTGCAGTCTTCCTGGCGCTTCGATTTTTACCCTTGATCCAAAGGGAAGTGGATGCGGTAAAAGCCGCCCATTCGATTCGTGGAAAATCGACCAGCTCAGGCTTAGGACATCGTTTTAAGCTTTGGCAGCGCTATATTTTCACCATCCTGATTAATGGTTTGCGGAAAGCAGAGACGACTGCTACTTCACTGGAGTGCCGAGCCTTCGGATTGTATCCCACAAGGACATATATCAAAGATGTGAAATTCAATCCCTGGGACCTGGCGCTGATATTTGTGACAATTCTTCTCACCGTCGGATTGATCCTATTCGAAAGAATATAACGCAAAGAAAGCAAAGGTCGCAAAGTACCCAAAGGATAAATTCCTCCTTATTTATTCTAAAAATTTCATGGTAAGGGATGGTGCCAACGTGGATGTAACGAAAAATTATACTGAGAATCAGATCGCCACAATTGTTGTGGATGCAGCATTGAAGATTCATAAAAAATTTGGTTCCGGATTACTTGAGTCTGCTTACCAGAAAGTTCTTTTGATCGAATTAACCAAACGTGGTTTGTCGGTTGAGTCGGAAGTTCCGATTCAAGTTGAATTTGAAGGGAGTTCGATTGATTCTGGATTTCGAGCAGACATTGTTGTTGAGAATTCAGTCATTTTGGAATTAAAAGCAATTCAAAAGAATAATATTATTCATAAGCAACAATTATTATCATATTTAAAATTAACCAATCTAAAACTTGGACTGGTCATAAATTTTGGTTCATCACTGCTCAAAGATGGAATTTGTCGAGTGGTCAATGGATTGGAAGAGTAATAATTTTGAAATTTCATCAATTCAATAATCGTTTACAAAGGATGACCATAATAACAATGAATCATCATCCATTGATTCTTACTTTGCGATCTTGGCGTCCTTTGCACTCTTTGCGTCTTCAGAGAATCAAAACCCCACCCTTATTCAGGATGGGGAATTGATTACCCAATCAAATAGAAGGAGGATTGATATAAGCTAAGATCGTTCTCCTAAGGTGACTTCAAGCTTGATCGATTCACCATTTCGCAGGATACTCAAGGTCACCACTTCACCTGGTTCGTATTTAGCGAGTTCCATTCGTAATGCCTGGATTCCATCCACACGTGTGTTGTCAATTGCGGTGATTACATCGCCACCGATTTTTATCTCCTGACCATCCAACTCAAACGTTTCATCACTGCCACGGACACCAGCCTGATCCGCAGGACTATCCGCCTGAACCTCAACGACCAACACACCTTGCTGGTCTTCATCAAGACCCATCTCTTTGGCTACCTCAGGAATGAGACTTCCTCCGGTGATGCCCAGGAAAGCCTGTCCACTAGCAAAAGCGCTAGAAGGGGTCTGGACTGTGGTTTTTCCTGGGCGAACACCTAGAGTTACATCCACCGTCTGGGTATTCCCATCGCGCAGAATGGTCAATGCGACCTTCTGGCCTGGCTCGGTGGCTCGAGCCAGATACGAGACCAGAGCCTCGAAGTTCGGGGTAGACTCGTCATCTATCGCAGTGATGATGTCTCCACCAATCAGGACCTGCGATCCCAAGTATTCAAATTGTTTGTCACTACCGCGTAAGCCAGCTGCATCAGCCGGGCTATCGGGTGTGATGGAAGCGATTAAGATTCCACGTTGTTCTCGATCCAGATCCATGGCTTCAGCGATATCGGCCTGAAGTGTGGTGCCGGATAATCCCAGCCAGGAATGAGCGTATGAACCATTATCAATCAACTCAGGGATCACTCTCAGGACGATGGAAGATGGAACGACAAAACCAATTCCAGCATTTGACCCACTGGCAGACTGGATCGCTGTTGTAACTCCGATCACCTGACCGCTTTCATTCAGAAGAACGCCTCCTGAGTTTCCAGGGTTAATTGCTGCATCGGTCTGGATTATATCTGGTATGGTGTAATTACCAGTCGTTGTGCCATTATCCACGGATAAAGACCGACCAACCGCACTGACAATTCCTACCGTCATCGTTCCAGAAAGCCCGTATGGATTTCCGATAGCGATTGCCAGATCTCCGGCTTTCACATCATCCGAAGAAACAACACTCAATGGTTTCAAATCGGACTCAGGAGCATCAATTTTCACCACAGCTAAATCAGAATCGGCGTCCGCTCCAATCAATTCTCCAGGATATTCACGACCATCAATAAATTGAACAATGATACTGGTTGCGTTTTCCACAACGTGATTATTCGTCACAATGTACCCCTGACTATCCCACACAAATCCGGAACCCAGACCTGATTGCTGTGGAGTTCCTTGTTGATCTTCCATACCAGGAAAACTGAAAGGTAAATTGGAATTTGCACTGATGGTTGAAATAACCTGAATATTTACAACGGAAGGATTTGTCAACTCATAGATTTGACTGAGAGTACCTTCTGTGGTTGCTTGTTGTACCGGATCGGTGACTTTGACCGAATCCTGCTCTGCCTGTTGAGCAACCGGAGGCTCAACAGGTTCAGAACTGGTGTCTTCGTTATTTTTAAAAGGAGACAATTCTGCCAGTTGACTCAATGGAGCACAAGCAGACAATGTCAGACCAAGCATTAAGATCAAAATAGGAAATAAGAAGCGTTTCTTTGTTTTCGTATTCATAACTTTTTCCTCCAAAGATTTCTTTTATTGCAGTTCATATAATATCGTTCTTTGTTTCTTTTGTCCTTATGGCATCTTCAAGAAAAGCTTAAGGAAAGCTTAAGGAATGAATGCTTTAATGACTAACCATTTGACCAGGAAAGAATGGTCAGTACATACAGGATAAAAAAACACTTTGTTGTTTATGATACTTTTGGAATGGAGGTGAACGATGAAGAGAATGATTTTATTATTTGTTTTATTAGGTGTAAGTTTATGTGGGTGTTCTTCAAATAATCTGAGGGTTGATAAAGAAAAAATTGATTTTTTGGCTCAGGTGCAAACAAGTTCCAACAATGAAGTTGATATTT
The DNA here is from genome assembly GCA_034428855.1 of Anaerolineaceae bacterium. Classification (GTDB taxonomy): domain Bacteria; phylum Chloroflexota; class Anaerolineae; order Anaerolineales; family Anaerolineaceae; genus UBA6170. Next base: position 3,664 of record DAOUGX010000260.1, read on the forward strand.
CTCTTCAACTCATTTCCCCGGATCGGGATATGGAAGCAGATTCAGACTTTCAGGCAAAAATGGAATTATTCAACGGGAATAAAGAAATCCGGGCTGAAGCCAACATGCCTGAGAGACCATTTATGAAAAAAGGCGAAATTTACCAGATTTTTACCTGGAGAGGACAATTAGATCCTGGTTCATATGAGTTGAAATGGTCTTCGGCTGATTATGGAGGAACGAATCTATCCTTTGAGGTTGTCGAAAATTCATCCGGGTCGATTTCAATTGGCAATTTATCGATAGTGAATAGTCCAGAGAATTGATTTGGATTGATTACGCCTTTCCAAATTATGAGAAATGCTGCAAAATGTGTGTGGCGGTCTGATACGCCTGGATAACGACAGCGCTGACACCACCGCCACCTTCACTTTGATGACCAACAAACCAGAGACCGTCAATCGGTGTTTGGTGGGGGATACCTGATTTTCCCTGAATGGGCGCCAGTCCACCGAAAGCATGATGTTTGGTGTGTGTAATCCGTTGGAAATCTAAAGGTGTCAGAGTAACACTCGTGATGATGTGTTCTCGTAAATTGGGAATCGACATTTCTGCATAGGACAACAATTGTTCGGTGAAGAAAGCTTTTTGATTTTCCCAATCCCCATCCTTTAATCGATCCGGACAAATTGTGTAAATGGTCATATTGTGTTGGCCATCCGGGCTCATTGCAGGCGTCCGCAAACTGGGTTGGTGAATCACAAATCCATATTTCCCTTGATGATAAATGCCATTCTTACTTTCAGTAATACCCCCTTCAATATCGTAGGTACGATAATAATAAGTGCAAACACCGCCGGTATCAGGAGTGGGATCATAATCTAAACCAAGATGGAGCATAAATACAGAATCCATCAAAGG
>DAOUGX010000261.1:0-2971 GCA_034428855.1 Anaerolineaceae bacterium
TTACGCTTGCCGGCTGCGTAATAACCAGACCAGCAAAAGAATTACACCAACAAATAAAGCACCTAACAGAATAGCAAACCCCAGACTGGTCGCCATAGCTCCGAATGCAGTGACGATACCGGTAAACCAGTTCTGGGCAGGACCTCCAAGGTTTGTCACAGGTTCAATTTCGACAGTTTCAACAATCGGAATTTCAAAGCCTGTTGGCAAGGTCGTTTGTACATACAGCAATAAATCTCGTCCATCTTCGGGTGTCCAACCGAGTTCGTATCCTAATGGCATATCTGGAGCACGTGCAGTTCCAAAACGAGTTCGATGTAAGAAACGCCAGGGGTCCTGAACTGCCAAAGTACCTAGGGCAACTTCGGTGCCTTCATACCGGAAAGTTGCCTTTGTGCCATCATCACCATGACAGCTTGCACAGGTCTGTTCATATTTTTCTTTTCCATTCGAAACATTTCCCCCAATAACCTTTCTGGTAACGATGTCAATATATTCATTATCATTTATTAATCCAGTTTGAAGGAAGGTCACTACCGCATTCAAGTCATCGTCATTCAACATGGATGTGAAATTGTGTTGGGAGTCAGTGGTACCATCTAAGGCTTTGATAAGGCTGGCATTATTTTTTGAGGATGATTCCAATAAGCCTGGAAATCCGGTACTATATGGACCGGTACGAAAAGCACCATCCACTCCCTGATAATCCCATCCATGACAAACCACACATCGCCAGGTGTCAATTCCTGAAATAGTATTGTTTGTCTGGCGAGACCAAATAGGATTATTCCCGACCGGCATAGCTGCATCCACTACTACACTGGTCCAATCATCATAAATTTGAGCTCCCCGAGAAACCGGGCTAATTTCCTGAGGATTATCTCTGGCTGAGACATGAGAGAAAGTAATACTACCAACAACAACTAACAGAATCAAGATCACGATGAAACTAAAAATTGTTTTTAATTTGTTCATCTGTTCGCTCCTCTACTAGATTGGGTGAGTCAAAAAGTATTAATTTTTATAAGTTACTATTTTAAGTGCTTGAGGTAAAAAAAATTACAACATTAATTTTCGTTAAGAATTATATACCAAAATTATGATATTTGTCTGTATTAACCCACTACATGTCAACTCAAAAAAAAGAAGTTGAAACCCTCGTTTTGTTATAATGGTTTGACCCAATAAGGATAACTTCAACCACATATAATTATTTTACATGAAATGGGAAAGTAAATGAATAATAATATTGATCAATTATCAGTGAAATTTGAAAAACCAATTTATGGTGGTGAGTTTTTAGGGCGATTGCCAAATCATAAGCCTATTTTTGTTCCATTTGTTATACCTGATGAAGTAGTGAACATCAAGATCATCAATGAAAAAAAAGGGTTTGCACGGGGAACCATAATTTCCATTCTCGAAAATAGTGATAAAAGAGTTGTCCCACCTTGTATTTTTTTTGGAAAGTGTGGAGGATGTCATTACCAACATATTGGTTATGGTGATCAACTCAAAATTAAACAGCAAATCGTGGAAGAACAAATCTCACGGTTACCCGGTATCCAAAAAACAAAAATAAATCCGATCGTGCCTTCTCCAAAAGAATTTAATTACCGTAATAATATTCAATTTTCTGTTGATAATTCTGGAAAACTAGGATTTCAGATGCACAATTCCAACCTGATTATTCCAATCGACGATTGCTTTCTCCCAGGAGATCAAATTCTAGACATTTGGAAAATATTGGACCTTGAACAATTTCCTGGCTTGAAACGTGTCCATTTACGCGAAGGGATACAGGAAGAATTAATGGTGATTTTGGAAAGTGATGATTTTCAGGATTTACCTTCGTTGGAACTGGATGTTCCAATTTCTGTTATTCATTTAAGTAAAGTCGGAAAAATTGTTCTGGCAGGTGATGATCATTTAATTTACCAGGTCAAAGACCAGTACTTTCATGTTTCGGCAGAATCTTTTTTTCAGGTTAACACATCTCAGGCAGAAAAAATGGTCAATATTGTAACTGATTATTTTTCCGAAAAAAGTGAAACGTTATTGGAACTTTATTCAGGTGTTGGTTTGTTTACCAAATTTTTAGCAAATAAATTTAACCAGATTTTTGCAGTAGAGGAGTCTCCATCAGCGTGTGACGATTTTGCTATCAATCTGGATGAGTACGATCATATTAACTTATATGTTGGGAAAGTGGATGATATAATACCTAACTTAATAATAAATCCAGACGCCATCTTAGTAGATCCACCGCGATCTGGACTGGATCCAACTACTTTTGAAAAAGTGCTCTCCTTCCAGGCAGAGAAAATTGTCTATATATCCTGTGATGTGGCCACACTGGTTCGTGATCTTAAAAAATTTCTTGAATCTAATTATCAATTGATTGAAATTACACCGATCGATATGTTCCCCCAAACCTACCATATTGAATCAATCGCTATTTTGCATAAAAATGAGACGAATTAAAAACGGATTATTGCAAAAATGGATGAATGAATCACCAGTCTGGTCATCATCCAATAAAATGATACAATAAGCCATCAACTTTCAATATTTGATCCGAAACCATCAAAATAAATCAAGTGGTCAGTGGTTAGAATTGAGGGAGGATATAAACTTACGGTTAAGTTAGCCGATATATTTGAGAGGTAGTTATGGATAAAAGTAAATTTCCAGTATTAAGTACAGTTCTATATGTGATTGCCGGTCTGCTAGTGGCTTATTCAATCTGGTCAGCGGTTTATTCAGCCAATTATATTTCCACGATGATGGCTCAAGGTCAATTAGCATTTAGTGGGAATGAATTCGAAATTGTGAGTTTTTATATGACAAATATTGCTCAATATGTAATATTTGCAATTATTCTCTTTGTTTTGGGAAGAATATTACTTAATTTTTCTTATTTAGAAGTGGAAGAAGAAATCGAAACTGTGGTAGAAAAATCAACAGATAA
>DAOUGX010000262.1:0-2909 GCA_034428855.1 Anaerolineaceae bacterium
CCACGCACTATATTTGGGTAAATTAGGGTAGATCGCTGATCCACCACTTTTTATTGTTCACATCCAAAAACAGCTGCAATGCACTCTTAGCAGCTTCTGTTCAGTAACAATTCCATACATCATGCCAGATCTCTAATCCCTAAGAGTACCCTAGAGGACATCTGCAACAATGTACAAATCAACATCATAGTACATCATGTAATCATTAAAATCATAGTTCTATTTTTTCAGCTACAAGCTACCTCCCTGTCCCTCTCCCTTCCTTATTCACCTAGTTTACTTTCATTTTCAGCGCGCTATAATAACATCACGGATGGGAAGGTTGCTAAGCTAGTATGAATTTTTCTACTCTGGATGACACCAGTTTATTAGAGCTGATTGCCAATTCGTTTGGGAAGTCGGGAGCTGAGGCAACTTTGAATTCTGCGCTGAGTACATTGTATGATCGCTACGGTCGACTGGTGTTCAGCGTTGCTTACCATCTGGTAGGTGATGTCGAGACCAGCGAAGAGATTACCCAGGACGTGTTTGTGCGTGTCTGCGAGGGAGCGCACAGTTACCAGACACAACTTGCCAGGGTCAACACCTGGTTGGTGAGTATAACCCGGCATCGCGCAATTGATGAATTACGGCGACGCAGCGTACGCCCCTTACCGACCGCTTTTGACTGGGCGGATGAAGATGGACATCTAGAACAACCCGACTTACCTGCTGGTGAAGGGCTTGAGCAAGCAACAGAGAGCCGTCTGCAAAATCAGGCCATCCGGCAAATTCTGGAACACCTGCCTGCGGATCAACACCAGGTGTTGGAGATGGCATTTTTCAATGGTTTATCTCACAGTCAGATTGCAGACACGCTGGGTGAACCGCTTGGGACAGTCAAATCGCGTATTCGCCTGGCAATGCAGAAGCTGCGCGAGATTCTGGAAACCAATGAGATGGTGGAAATCCCATGAAGGATAACTCATCCAACCCTGGTTTTTGTGCGTATATTCTAATAGGTCAGGTTGCGATGAAGTCGAAGTGTGAGATATTAAGAGTGGTTGGAGTAAAACAATGATGGATGAGCACGTTATCGATTTGTTGCCCGGGTATACTCTTGGAATTCTGGAGGAGGACGAGTTGATGCAGGTCATCCGGCATTTGACCCATTGCTCTGTCTGCCAGCATGAACTAGCCAGTTATGCCGAAACCAGTGCGCAACTGGCTAGCATGTCTGTTCAACCCATCCCGGCACTAAGATTGAAAGCCAGCGTTTTACAACGGGTACAGCATGCATCCAAATCCCTTTATCCTGTCGCCGAACAAATGAGCTTTCACCAGGTGTTGAAGGATTTATTTCGGCAACCCGTCGTTCTGACATTAGGAGTGGTCAGTGTGTTGGTGATCCTTTTTCTGGCCGCCAGTAATTTGCTGCTTTGGCAGCGTATCAACCAGATACAGGCAAACGAGTCTGGTGGATATATGCAGGTAGTGCAATTACAGGGTACCGACCAGGCACAGGAAACCAGTGGTTATGTGATGGTCTTCAAAGGTCAGAACTATGGCTCTCTGGCGGTCACTCACGCCCCTCTGCTGGGGGAAGATCAACAATATCAGATCTGGCTGATCGAGGATGGAATCCGGACCAGTGGCGGAGTATTTTCGGTCAATGAGGATGGATATGGTAATCTGATGGTCTCAGCAAATCAGCCATTGGATTCCTTTGATGCCTTTGGCATCACTATCGAACCTCTTGGTGGGAGTCCACAACCGACCGGGAAAAAAATACTCGGCGGCGAATTATAATTTTCTGAACCAGGCAAATAAACGATTTCCGAATCAAATTGGATAATAATGATCCAGTTTGATTTTTTTTGCGTATTGTTAAGTATAAACCAATGATAACCTGCAACAACCCCATCTCATCACTCCTGGTTGTCACAGTCTGAAAGCAAAAGGAGAAATAAGCGATGAAAAACTACCTTTCGAAAAAGATTCTACTGGCTGGAAGTTTCTTAACACTGCTGGCACTGGTGATGGTTGCTTGCCAACCGCAAGTGATACCCGTCACCGGAGACAAATCAGAGGAAATGCCCACCGCCGTTGTCGAACCCACTCAACCCGCGGTGGAGCAGGGAATTCGCGTCGAGGTAGCGAAGGATTCGACGTTAGGGGAGATCCTGGTGGATGGGAATGGTATGACTTTGTATATGTTCACCAAAGATGAACCGGACAAGGTAAATTGTGCTGGCGATTGTTTGGTAGCCTGGCCACCCTTTATTTCAGATGGTACCGTTACAGCTGGACCAGGTGTGGATGCCAAACTGCTGGGGGAAGCTACGTTGCCGGATGGTTCCTTGATTGTGACATACAATCAGATGCCGCTATATTATTGGATGAATGATTTAAAGCCTGGGGACACCACCGGTCAGGATGTCAATAAAGTCTGGTATGTTGTTTCCCCGGCAGGTGAACCGGTTGGAGTGATGTCAGAAGAACAAGCTAACCCTGTGCTCTTGCAGGTTTACAATCACCCCGAGTATGGTGAGATCCTGGCTGATGGCAAAGGTATGATTCTGTACATGTTCACCAAAGATGAGCCCAACAAGATTAATTGTGCGGGTGCCTGTCTGGAGTCCTGGCCACCCTTACTGGCTGTCGATCAATTCACACTCGGGGAAGGGCTGGATGACAGCTTGATTGGGACAGCCAGCCTGCCAGATGGCAACAGAATCGTAACCTACAATCAGATGCCGCTGTACTACTGGATGGGAGATGCTCAGCCTGGTGACACCAACGGACAGGGTGTCAACGACGTCTGGTATGTTGTCTCTGCCAGGGGCGAGGTTGTGATGGGCATGCTGGTGGATGATGAAATGGAGTATGAATATTAGAGTCTGCATTACGCGGGAAGAATAGATCCCGCA
>DAOUGX010000263.1:0-6852 GCA_034428855.1 Anaerolineaceae bacterium
ACAATGATTGTGCTGCCTGAACTTCCACAATTGGTAAAAACATCATATGCCCCTAAAAATGCACTATCTTCATAATCGTATCTTCCATCCAGCGAACAATCCGACATGAAACTTTCACGATAAATATCCAGCAATTGTATGTAACCACCCAATCTGGCTAGATCATCAGAAACACCAAAGAAAACGCCTGGCTCATCGTATGAATTATAAAATGCATCTATATTTGCAGCAGCAACGATACTCGATCCAATCACATCACCACCATCGTACCATGGTTCTCCGCTTACCTCTGTCCAGCTAGAGGGGACTGAAACCTGGATAGCTCCATAATCATCTGTAACGGTTACATATTCTGAATAGGTTCCGCCTTGATCAGTCACTTCGCTATCGAACTCCTGTGCAAAAGAAAATTCAGTCTGTAAAGGATCCCCATTTAACTGACCAGACAGGTATTCCTGTGAATCGAATCTCAAAACTTCGATAGCAATCGTATCTTGCGGATTTCGGCTGCGAAGAATATCACAATAATCGGACATGGTACCATCCAGACCCAGAACCAGACCTTCCATCATGGTTAAGATATCTCCACCTTGTAATCCTGCTTTATCCGCCGGAGACCCAGATTTTACAGAAGAGACCCAGACACCACTGATGCTGCCATCCTCTGATACCACAGTCTGCCCATTGATTCCTATGGATTCATAATCCGCACCTACTCGCATTTTTTCAATGACAGGGATTGCGTTTTGTGCACTGATAGCAAAATTCTGATCAAATTGATCGTTTCCGGCATAATTAATTCCAACAACGCGCCCATCAGTTGTAATCAAAGGCCCACCCGAATTTCCGCCACGAATTCTTGCATCATGTTCAATAACAGCATCAATGGAAGCCCAGGATGTTTCACCTCCGGCTTGTGCTTTTGAAATGATTCCTTTAGTGAGGGTATATTCAGGATCGCCTAAAGGAAAACCGGCTGCATATACTTCCATTCCTGGATTAATTGCTCCTTCATAATACCCCAAATACGGGAAGCCATCGCCATCGATATCTATGACAGCCAGATCCCAGCATTCTGAAACCCCAAGCACACGAGCATTTCTTGGTTGGGTTTCACCAGGTACAAACACCTTCAACAATGCAGCTCCGGTAACTACGTGATTATTAGTAACTGCAATACCACTGGGATCAATAATGAAGCCAGTCCCTCGCCCTGCGACATTGTAAACTGTACCCATTTGTGGGTCGACAAAACTACCCTGTGCTTCGATTTGCACAGTAGCATTCTTTACACCCTCCAAAGAATTAACCATTCCTTGAGAAGTTGTCTCCTGAACAGGTTCTTCCTGAACTACTTCCTGGGATGGCACCGATGGAACATCTGTGGGTTCATTATCTCCACCGATAGAGAAACCACATGATAAAGTCACCACTGCGATCAATAACATACTAATCAAAATTTGAAATTTCTTCATTATTCCTCCTGGAAAAATTAATAAAAAAAAACCGATTTCACAGCAACAGGTGACCGAATGAAAATTTTTATTTACACCATCTGCATACACGGTTTTAGGTACCATATTTGTAAATCGGAAATCTAAAAAAATAAATTTATTTGTACAATGTTCATATTTTTTATGACATTAGGTGTAATTAATAAAATAGAAAACACCATTTTCCACCCACATGATAAACTTAAATATGCCAATTTTTTAAAGGAATTATGTATGGAAACCTATTCTTCCACAGCATTAGCACATCCCAATATTGCTCTAATCAAATATTGGGGTAACAAAAATCAAGAACTCAGAATCGCTGAGAATGGTTCGATTTCATTTAACCTTGATTCACTATTTACCAAAACTCAAGTTACATTTTTACCAGTTTTGACTGAAGACCAATTATTCATAAATAAAGAGGAAATATCTGGTGTTGGTGTAGATCGGGTAAAAACTTTTCTGGACATTGTCCGCCATATGGCTGGAAAAAAAATTTATGCAAATGTAATGAGCGAAAATAATTTTCCAGTTGGAACCGGCATTGCTTCTTCAGCTTCCGCATTTGCAGCACTTAGCCTTGCAGCATCAAATGCGATCGGCCTTGAGTTATCCGAAAAGGAATTATCCATTTTAGCACGTCGTGGATCAGGTTCTGCTTGTCGTTCAATACCCGATGGAATTGTGGAATGGCTTCCGGGGTCAACCAATACCGATTCGTATGCAATAAGCATCGCACCAAACAATTATTGGAATCTGGTCGATCTGGTAGCTGTAATTGAAGTGGAACACAAAAAGGTTGGTTCAACTGCAGGACATCAATTGGCTGGAACCAGTCCATTACAGAATGCTCGAGTCGTCGATACACCTCGACGTCTGGATTTGGTACGTAACGCAATTAAACAAAGGGATTTTGAAGCTTTGGCAGATATTGTCGAACAGGATAGTAATTTGATGCATGCAGTCATGATGACCTCAAACCCACCACTCCTTTACTGGGAGGAAACTTCAATTACTATCATGAAAGCCGTAAGAGAATGGCGACTTTCAGGAATTCCTGTCTGTTACACCTTAGACGCTGGACCAAATGTCCATGTAATTACAATCTTGGATGCAGTTGATGTTGTCCATGAAAAATTATCTGCCATATCCGGAATAAAAAAGATTTTTCAAGCAGGAGTGGGTGGAAAAGCAAGATTGGTAGAAAATTAAACAAGATTAAGAGTTCTACGTCTGAACGGTTCATAACCAAAAAACCATTATAATTGGTGGAAAGTGATAAATTAGATCATAGGTGATTAAATGATGATTATTGAATTTATATTGATATTTGGTGTCTTACTCTTCATTCATGAGTTTGGACACTTCATTTTTGCAAAATTATTTAAGATAAATGTCGAGGAATTTGGTTTTGGTTTCCCGCCCCGGCTTCTAAAAATTGGTCAATTTCGTGAGACAGAAATCACCCTCAATTGGATTCCATTCGGGGCATTTGTTCGCCTTAGTGGTGAAAATGATCCAGGGGTTAAAGGTGGTTTTGGTGATTCATCCGTAATAGCCCGATTCATGACTTTAATTGGTGGTCCGCTTTTTAATCTAATTCTGGGTGTCGTTCTATTTGCGATGATATTTATGCAGGTAGGAATCCCTGATTTGAAATCTGTTGAGGTTTATGGAGTTAACAAAGACTCTCCTGCAGAAATTGCAGGTATCAACCCTGGTGAGCTGATTGTAAAAATCAACGGGGTTGAAATCAGCAGTACCGAACAACTATCTGACCAGGTTGAATTGAACCGTGGAAAAGAAGTCACCATAACGCTACGAAACTCTGAGGGTGTTGAAAGATTGGTGACTGCAACTCCACGCTTAGAACCACCTCCAGGTGAAGGTTATCTGGGTGTTACCCTGGTAAATCCTTATAAAGACGCAACAATTCTGGAAGCATTACCGTATGCCTTTCGAGCTACTGGTGGGTATGCAGTTCAATTGTTAGCTCTGCCTGGACAACTTATTCGTGGAACAATTTCCGCAGAAGAAGCCAGACCTGTTGGACCAGTCGGAATTTATTCGATCTATTCTCAGGCAAGGGAAAGAGATGAAAGCAACGCAAATTCAACAAATCCCGAAGACAGATTAAACACAGTACTGATTCTGGCAATTATTTCAGTCGCATTGGGTTTCACAAATTTACTTCCTATCCCAGCACTGGATGGTGGTAGATTAATTCTGCTACTTCCAGAAATTTTCTTACGGAAAAAAGTACCTGCAAAGGTAGAGAATATCATCAATATGGTCGGTTTTGCAGCTTTAATTGCGTTAATGGTCATAATCACTACTATGGATATCATAAACCCTGTTGTTATGCCTTAGGATGCTAAATGTCAACGAAAAATATTAATTTTAATCAAGTTATCGATGCATTATTAGATGATAATGCCAAATTTCCAGTAGCTTTTATGATGAGTTTATCTGATATATCACCTGCAAATCTATATCTCTTAAAAAAATCATGGGCTCAAATCTCGCCTGCCAGAAAAACTGTATTGATGGAAAATATTGAAGTAGTGCATGAATCAGAAATTACAGCTAATTTTGAGGACGTCGCTGAATTAGCACTTGATGATGGAAATTCTGCAGTAAGAACAAGTGGATTGCGTCTTTTCTGGGAATATGAAAACCCCCATTTAATAAATAAGTTCATTGATATGTTAGAAAATGATCCCGATGTAGGTGTACGTACGCAAGCAGCCAGCACCTTGGGCAAATACATGTATCTGTCTGAAATTGAGGTGATTGATTCCAAATATCGCGATTTATTGGATAAGGTTCTCATTAAAGTACTTCGCTCCAATGAAAGTGAATTAGTCAGACAAAAAGCTTTGGAAGCATTTGGGTATTCAAGCAACCCTGAAGTAAAAGAGTTTATTCACACTGCATACAATTCTGGCAATTACAACTGGATTGCCAGTTCTCTTGAGGCTATTGGCCGCTCGGCTGATGAAAATTATGTTTCATTAGTATTGCCAATGCTTGCGCATCCAGACATTCATATTCAACGCGAAGCAGTATTCGCTGCCGGGGAATTAGAGTTATCCTCAGCCAGGAAATTACTTCTTAAACTGGCGATGGAATTGGAACAGGACGAAGATTTATGGGTAGAAGTCATTTCCGCCCTATCCAAAATTGGTGGTGAGGGTGTTTTAGATGTGTTTGAAAAGTTGCTCGAAGATGCTTCCACAGATGAAGAGGAAGATTTTCTCAATGAAGCGATTGAAAACCTTAACCTGACCAATGATATGTCTTTAGGATTTGACTTAATGGGGTTTACCGAACCGGAAGAAGATACATTCCAGGAAATTAATCTCGAAGATGAAGAGTTTGATTTAGAAGACTATGGCAAGTCCTGGATCGATGAGTTGGAAGAGAACTTGGAATCCAGGATTGGTGATGATTTCGATTTGGATGATGAGGAAGATGAAGAGGATGAAGATTATTAATCCTTTTTTCTCCTGTAGCAGGATAAAGGATCATCATGGATGAAATAGCTGTTCACCTCATGATTGAAGGTCGTGTACAGGGTGTCGGCTTCAGATATTATACGAAGGAAAAAGCCCAAAAATTTGGACTTAAAGGTTGGGTCAGAAATACATTTGATGAGAAAGTGGAAGCATACGCGGAAGGTCAACGTGATCAATTAGATTTATGGATTAACCACCTTCAGCAAGGGCCACGCTCCGCTTTTGTAACTGAGATCAAAAAAGAATGGATGGAACCACAAGGGAAATTTAAAAATTTTCAGGTGATTCCTTCATCGTAATTATTCTCAATTACCACGTTTCTCCCCAGATAGGATTGCAGCTTTTCTCCAGGGTGGAATATCTGCCTCTTCAGCCCATATATTCCGCATCTCGTAAATCTGATCACGAATCCCTGCTGCTTTTTCAAATTCCAAATTTTTTGCTGCATCTCGCATTTGTTGTTCGAGATGTGAAATAGTGCGTTCTAATTCTTTGACGTTCAATTTACGATCACGTTCGCCTGCCCGATATTCAGCTCTTGCTTCTGAGATTGCCATAGCCGGAGAAACTCGTTCGGTAAGATCATGAATTGCTTTCATGATACTTACAGGTTCAATTCCATGATCAATATTGTATTTATGTTGTTTTTCTCGACGTCGATTCGTTTCTTTGATTGCCTTGTCCATTGAGTCAGTAATTCGGTCGGCATACATGATAACTTTTCCATTTACATGACGTGCAGCACGGCCGATTGTTTGGATAAGCGCAGTGGATGACCGTAAGAATCCCTCCTTATCGGCATCTAATATTGCAACCAACGATACTTCAGGTAAATCCAGACCTTCACGCAAGAGATTAATTCCTACCAGAACATCAAATACACCTTTCCTTAAGTCCCGAAGAATACCGATTCGATCCAGAGTCTCAACTTCTGAATGAAGATAATGAACTTTTGTGCCTATTTCTAATAAATAGTCAGCCAGATCTTCTGACATTCGTTTGGTCAATGTAGTTACCAAAACTCGTTGCCCAATATCCACACGTTTCTTAATCTCACTGATCAAATCATCTATCTGACCTTTGGTTGGGCGAACTTCTACCTCCGGATCGATCAATCCTGTAGGACGAATGATTTGCTCTGTAACCTGTTCAGCATGTTCCATTTCGAAACTGGCAGGTGTTGCAGAAGTATAAATGGTATACCCCATATGTTGCTCAAATTCTTCGAACTTTAAAGGTCGATTGTCCATGGCTGATGGTAATCTGAATCCAAAATCAACTAATGTCTGTTTTCTGGATCGATCTCCTCGATACATTCCTCGGATTTGAGGAACAGTCATGTGAGATTCATCCAGAAAAAGAAGGTATTCACTGGGTAAATAATCAATTAACGTCCAGGGAGCCGATCCTTCTGGCCTTTGATCCAGATGTCTGGAATAATTTTCAACACCTGAACAATATCCAGCTTCTCTCATCATCTCTAAATCATAACGGGTTCTTTGTTCAATTCTCTGAGCTTCCAGATACATTTCATTTTGTTTAAAATATCGAAGACGTTCTTCGAGTTCATCCTCAATATCCTGAATTGATTTCTTCATTCGTTGTTCGTCTGTGATGTAATGCTTTGCAGGGAATATCTTGATATTTTCTGGTTCCTGAACAATTTCACCCGTCAAAGGGTCCACCCGGCTGATACGTTCAACTTCATCACCAAAGAACGTAATACGATAGGCATATTTATCTTCATAAGCAGGAAAAATCTCGATGGTGTCCCCTCTTACTCGAAAAACGCCTGAATGAAAATCCATATCATTCCGAGAATATTGGCTTTCAATCAA
>DAOUGX010000264.1:0-2237 GCA_034428855.1 Anaerolineaceae bacterium
GTGGAATTGTATCCCTGCACCTTCAGCCTGAAAGCTTCTGCAAGATAATTAAATGATTATTTCCGGGAAGGTTTAAATGAAAAATCCAGTAACTTATTATGAAATCCCTGTATCAAATCTACACCGCGCAATAGATTTTTATTCCTCCGTGTTTGATTTTCAATTTGAACAATCTATTCTGGATGGAAATGAAATGGCTTTTTTCCTTATTATGATGGCGAAAGTGGAATTACCGGTGCTTTGGCTAAAGGAGAAAGTTATGTGCCTGGTAAACAAGGAGTCAGAATTTATTTTTCAAGTGAAAATATCGAAAAAACACTTCAAAAAGTGATACTGGCTGGAGGTAAAATCTTGTATCCGATAACTTCGATTGGGGAATGGGGTTCCGTCGCAGAATTTGAAGATAGCGAAGGTAATTGCATCGCACTACATTCTAACCAATAAAAAAATCCCTTGTTAGGAAACAACTGCTTTATCCAGAACCAAATCCAATTTCTTCTGGAAAAGATCCAGGGATTCCTTTTCAATGGTTAAGGCAGGATCAAAGCGTAAAATATTGCCTGCCGGGTAGAATCCTACCAAGAAACCCTGCTCCAGCATTGCATGGTAAAGAACCTCCACAGATAAGTTTTCATGGGGTTGAAGCTCCAGACCAAGCAGCATACCGCGACCACGTGCGTCCTTCACGATCAGGTGTTTTCTTGCCAGGGTTTGTAAGCCTTGCAGGAAGTATGCTCCTAGCTCTGCTCCACGTTCGATTAAATGTTCTTCTTTCAGGATACGAATCACTTCACTCGCCACCGCACAACCCAAAGGATCATTTTGATGTGATTGAGCATAACGCAAACCACTTTCTTCCAATTTTTCAGCCACTTCTTTGCTCATGGCAACCGCACTGACAGGGTAACCATTTCCCAATCCCTTTCCTATAGCTACGATATCCGTTTGAATATCATAATGCTGGAATCCGAACCATTTACCCGTACGTCCCATACCGGTGGTGATCTCATTTACCATCACCAAACCACCAGTATGCTTTATGGCCTGTACGATGTCCTGAACCAGTTTGAGAGGTGGAAATTGGACAAACCCTGAGCCACTCCCGCCCGGTTCAAAAACAAAACCACCAATTTGGTCAAAGGGAATATTTGCCAGAGGATCTTTCTCCGTTGAAAGGGTGGTCCAATCAAACAGGAACCACTCATCTTTTTGTTTTTTTCCAGAGGAGCCATAAGCTGCCAGATAAGAGTTTGAAAAGGTCAGGAGTAGATTTTTTCCGGTAACCCGGCGGATCGCTTGAGCTCCAAATTCAACCGCTTCACTTCCCGAGCTAAGAAAAATACATTTTCCATCTCCAATTTGAGTGATTTCCAAAACAGATAAAGCTGTTTTTTCCACAATAACATTTGGATAACGAGTGCCCAGGTGCATTAATCGCGGAGCTTGCTCAGTAATCACCTGGCTGATATTCGGATGGCTATGCCCAATGGCTGTGCACCAGATACCCGATTCGAGATCAATGTATCGACACCCTTGTTGATCATATAGGAAACAGTTTTCTGCATACACAAAATCAGTTTTGACAATATCGTGACATTTTAAAATATGGTTCATATAAATTCCAATCATGAAATTAATTTTATTGGGGATTTTTCTTTTCATTAAAAATTTATAACCCAAACTTTTTACTTGATATGATCATCTTTTTATTATTTGTTATTATAAAAACACAATTCAAGAATAAGCCTATCAATCAGGATAGTCTTACTACATATTGTTATTTCTTATTTTCTTAGCGGGTTGTGATAAGGATTCGTATGAAAATTTTAAAAGATAAAATAGCACTCGTTACCGGCGCAAGCCGCGGTGCAGGTCGCGGGATCGCACTGGTATTGGGCGAAGCTGGTGCTACCGTCTATGTCACCGGGCGAAGCGTGCGGGAATCTAGCTCCAGACCCGAATTACCTGACACTACCATCGAAGAAACTGCAGAGATGGTCACAGCCCGTGGTGGGGTGGGGATTCCAGTGCGGTGCGACCACACTCATGATGACGAAGTGGAAAACCTATTTGCAAAAGTAGAAGCTGAGCAGGGAAGACTTGACATCCTGGTGAATAACGTCTGGGGCGGCTATGAAAAGTATATGGATGAAGGTTTTGTCAGCCCATTCTGGGAGCAACCCCTATGGCGCTGGGATGCCATGTTTCAGGCAGGCGTACGTGCCCATTATTCAGCC
>DAOUGX010000265.1:0-1517 GCA_034428855.1 Anaerolineaceae bacterium
TCACTAATTTTCCAACAACAATATCTGACCGGAATTCAAATCCCTTTGATAGATTTGCTTTTCCCATCCTTTTTCTCAATTCTCCATCCATCATAGTTTGAATAGCTTCAGACAGTGCGGGGGCATCCCACGCTGGAACCAAAAGACCATTTTCGCCAGGTATTATCAATTCATACAGTGTTCTTTTTTGAGTTGTTATAACCGGAACTCCTACTTGCATGGCCTCAATGATTACACCTGGATGTCCTTCTGTGTCGTAACATGTTGGAAGTATCAGCAAGTCATAATGAGAAATGATTTCTGACCCCATTCCCGGTTCCATCATACCTTTATAATATGCACAATAAGTATCTTCAATCTTTTGGGTAAATTGTTTTTCGACATTGTCATGGATTGGTCCATAAAAATCACAAATTATATTCAGAATTCCACGTTTCTCAAGAATTTTCAGAGCATCAAGAAGGACCAAAGGTCCTTTAAGAATTGTGATATGCCCCAGGTATATAATTCTTAAATACTCTGATGGTTCGCGTGGATTGTTGTCAATGATATTAATTGGTCGACAACCAGGCAAGTAAAATGCATTCTTACAACCCTGGTTTTGAAAATAATCTGTCAGAACCTTCGTTTGTGCCAATAAACCATCTGATGATTTGATGACAGATACCATAATTTTTTTTACGAGCTTTCCTTTTTGTTCAATAAATAGATCGAGATTGCTTCCTACCGGTTTGATGAAAATTGGTTTTTTATATAAACGTGAACTCATCACCAATAGCGGAACAAGTATAAAGGCAAACAAATCATTTGCAAAAACGAGGACTACATCCTGTTTCCGAATCATCTGATGAAATTTAATCAGGATAAAAAACATCCTTTTTACTTTTTCCAGGTTAAATCCTGTCATTTTTTTATTAACTTTCGTGGATGGAGAGGTATTAATCACCGAAGTCTGAATTGTAGGATATTCTTTCAACTCATTTAGAATCACTTGTAAGGTTAAAGGTGATCCTCCAATGGGTGGAGGAAGTGGCCCAACGATTAGTAATTTTCTTAATTGATTATCGAAGATCATTTCTTTTTTTAATTTTTTCTTACCGAAAAAATTTCTTAACAACGCACTTCCATGATTTATGGTTTCACTGAAAAAATGAATTAGAAATTAAAAATAAATGGTTAAAACATGCGTCACAAAATTGAATTTTCTATTTTGGTTTCCAATTGAGTGCATCCATAATGGAGTATTTTAAAAAATAATTATAAGTATGCGTAGCTTGTATTTGTTTACAATTATCTGGATGAACAGTTAAAATTTTCTGTTCTTTATAATCCGTCTCACTTAATTGAATAATTTCATTGATATTAAAACTACTGCCATAAAAATCAAGGCAATTCTGAGAAGGTCGATATAATTTTCCATGGTGATTAAAAGGCATTCCAGCTGGACGTGCTCTGGATACATCAGATATTATCGGATTACATGGATGAGATACCCAATTATCAGAAAATAATGAATC
>DAOUGX010000266.1:0-13375 GCA_034428855.1 Anaerolineaceae bacterium
ATGATTTTGTAATTCAGTCGCTGGGCAATAAACAGCAGTTCAGCATCAAAAGACCATCCTGGCAGGGTTTGCATACGGAAGAGGCGTTCAGCAATTTCATCACGAAATGCTTTAAAACCACATTGAGTATCCTGTAATCCAGGTAATAAAGCGTAACGCACCAGACCGTTGAAGATTCGCCCAATCATGTGTCTGAATTCTGGTTCATCTACCCGTTTTGATTCTTTCAGTTCTCGTGAGGCAATAGCGATATCATAGGACTGATTATCATTGGGGATAAATTTGGTGATCTCGCTGACCGGCATTGAAAAATCGGCATCACAAAAAATTCGATATTTTCCCGTCGCAGCTAACATACCACTTTGAACGGCCAACCCCTTTCCTTTTTGAGTTTCCTGAAGAACTCTTAAAGATGGCATTCTCTTCATATAAGATTGTGCAACCTCAAAGGTGCGATCCTGAC
Source organism: Anaerolineaceae bacterium (assembly GCA_034428855.1). Classification (GTDB taxonomy): domain Bacteria; phylum Chloroflexota; class Anaerolineae; order Anaerolineales; family Anaerolineaceae; genus UBA6170. The sequence goes on from DAOUGX010000266.1 coordinate 464, forward strand.
TCCCATTTTCAACCACAATTACTTCGATCGCATATGATTGTTGATTTACAAAATCAGCTACCAAATCCAGCGAGGGTGGTAAGCGCTGTTCTTCGTTATGCGCAGGAATAATGATGGACAGAAAAATGTCGGACATTAGAAACGGGGAATGGATTGAAGAGAATCTCTGTCAGAGGATTCATTTCCAACGGCCAACACATCTTTTCCTTTCGTGGATACTACCCGTACTTCTTTGTCAGTATCGAACACTGAACCCATTTTGTATTGACGTTTGCCTGTCATAATTTTTTGACCGTCTTTAATTCTTTTGATCAATTCATTGCGATCAACCAAAAAATGATCGGAAAAAATGATCCCTCTACGTTCAAAAATTTTGGCAATCTCTACCTGACCATCTTCATTTAAACGAACTGCTTCCAAAACTGCATCAAACTTTTTTTTCGCCATGATTTTGTATCTACCTCGTTTACCAGAGTTCCGTGTACCAATAAAAATTTTATCACGGAAAGAAAATCTTATTCAGAAATCAAGAACTTTTTTAAATTTTAAATAAAATTAAAAAGGATTTTCGGATTATTATTATAGTTTCGAATTCTGTTATGATGAATTAATAATAATAATACACGATTGAAATTAAACGAGGAGTGCTATGAAAAGATTTGAAAACTTTGTGACAGTGGTAACAGGGGCAGCGAGTGGAATTGGTAAGGCATGTTGCTTACGCTTTGCACAGGAGGGTTCCAAAATAGCTTGTCTGGATATCAATCAGGAATTGAATGAAAAGACTGCGGAGGAGTGTCGAACTTTGGGCGTGGATGCAGTTGCTTTGCCATGCAATGTGGCTGACTGGGATAGTGTGAACATGGCTACTCAGCAGGTGTTAAAACGTTGGGGCAAGATCGATAACCTGGTGGCATCTGCTGGGATTTACACAGGATCCCCATTGTCTGAGTTACCCTTGAAACAATGGCAAAGAACCATGGATGTCAATTTAACCGGTGTGTTTTTAATCAACAAGGCAGTTGCTCCCATCATGATGGAGCAAAAAAATGGCAGTATCATCAATATCTCATCCATGGCTGGTAAAACCAGCTGGCCGGCATCAGCCGAATATTCCGCCTCGAAAAGTGGGGTGATCGGATTGACCCGTTCAGTAGCCATGGAGGTTGCACCATCTGGCGTAACAGCCAATGCAGTCTGTCCCGGAAACGTGGTCACTGAGTTGTTATTAGGCGTCGCGGTGAAAGTTGGTGAAATGGATGGATTGACTCAGGAAGAATGGTTACATAACCGCGCACAGGATAATCCGATGAAACGATTCGCGGAACCCTGGGAAATTGCCGGAGTTGTTGCCTTTCTGGCATCACAGGATGCCCGATATATTAATGGCCAGGCAATTGAGGTGGATGGTGGCATGATCATGTCCTGATCGTTTCACTCAGGATGATTTTATCCATTGAAAAATAAAAAAAAACAGTCGCAAGACTGTTTTTTGTGTCGGGGTGGGCGGACTCGAACCGCCGACCCCCGCGTCCCAAACGCGGTACGCTAACCAACTGCGCTACACCCCGAGCAAACAGAGTATAATCGCATTCAGATGAAATCGTCAAGGAACTATTGGAATTTTCTCCGGATTTTTCTGTGTGTTTTAGGCATAAGTTCCATCTTGAATGCCTGTCAGGTACACACACCAGGTGACAACCAACCTACTCCTGGAATCACAGGCAATTCCATTCCTCCAACGTTGACCAAAGTGGTTTTACCAACCATTATCCAGACACCAACCATTACACCAACCGCCACACAAATACCACCCACCTCCACTGCTACCGAGGTTCCATGTAAGGAAACCACCGGGGAAATTCAGGATGCAGAATTCGATTCCGTGATATTAGCAGAAAAAATAAAAACCAATATTTATTTACCTCCCTGCTACAACCCAGAAATGGAGGAGGGATATCCATTTCTGGTGATATTGCACGGACAGAATGGTGTGCAGGATCAGTGGATTAATCTAGGATTGACAAATCTGGCAGATAAGTGGATTTCTTCTCAGAAAATACACCCATTTGTGATCGTGATGCCTTTTGAACGATTAAATTTACAAAATTCAAACCTGTCAAAATTTGATTCAGCATTGGTGGACGACCTGCTACCACAATTGATGGATCAATACAATTTGCGTTCAGCCTGGGAGTATCGAGCCATTGGTGGGCTTTCTCGTGGTGCAAATTGGGCTGTTCGGATTGGATTTGTTTATCCTCAGGCATTTAGCAAAGTTGGTGCGCACAGTTTCACTACCTTTACTGGCGATATGGCTCGTGTGCAGGAATGGGTGCAGTCTGTTTCTGCCTACCACCCTGCGTTATGGTTTGACATTGGAGAAAATGATCAATACCGTAAATTTAGCGAACCTTTTGTACTCTCCTTACAACAAAATCAGATTCCACTGGAGTACCATGTAAACACTGGTGGACATACCAATGAATACTGGATGGAACACATCAGTGAGTATCTCGCCTGGTACACCAAAGATTGGTAATCGCAGTGACCAGACAACAAAAAAGGGCTGATTTTGAAGTGCAGCCCTTTTATGGTGATTATTTTACAGTCAGGGTTATTTCCGTCTCACAGAAATACAAATTATTAGTGGTACGCAAAGCCCATTTCGCTTTATATTCACCGGGTTGGCGAGGCGCTAACATGTCAACAACAAATTCGACTTCATTACCGGGATTGATGTAACCCGGCAGATCGATTGAATCCGCACTCGTCTGAAAGCGATCACCACCCACAAAGACCCAATCAAATTCATTGCTCCATTGTTCTTTACCAACATTACGCAGGGTCCATTTTCCGTCGAAATCTCCACCAGCCGGGAATGAAGCTGCATTCGGGAATGTGTATAAAACCAGACATTGATAAAGATTATTGGTCGGGGTAACCGTTGGTGTCTCAGTGGGTGTACGGGTTGGCGTTTTGGTAATGGTGGCCGTTGGCAACACAAAAGAGGTAAAGGTTGGCAATGGTGTGGATGATGGTCGTAAGGTTACTTGTTGAGTCATCGTGGGAGGGATTTCATCTGTTGGTGCTTCCAGGGTGGGTAATTGACGCAAGGTTGCGGTGGCGGTTGGCAAAACCAATAATTCGGGTAATTCTTCCGGCGGTAATGGGTTAATGGGTGTTTGAGGGTTAATAAATATCAAAGCAAAAAGAACACAAACCACGATGGTGGCTATTATTGCCAGAATTGTGAACAAATTCAGAACCGTATTTTTCATAAATCACTCCTTGTCGTCAGGAGACCCTGGGGGCTCTGCCAGTTGTATTTCTATTGTTTAAAGTATATATGAAAAATCAAATTTGATAATAGGTGAATTTGGACATCATTACAGTTTTGTAATGACTCTGTCAAAATTGCCTTTAAACAATGATTGCATTATCGAACGATAATCTGGATACTTGCAGAACAAAATACAACATTGTCCTTGGTTAATCCCCAGGTTGCAGAATAACTTCCTGCTGTGGTGGGGGCTAACATATCCACGATAAACTCAACCGAATCCCCTTTGTTCACGTTGGCCGAAAGATCCAACTTGTCGACATGTTCCTGAAACTTGGTGCCACTGATGTAGATAAAATCAATTTTATCCTTATCCCAAATTTCAGAACCGGTATTTTTAAATGACCAACGTCCATCAAAATCACCACCAGGAGTATAGACTTGATTCTGAGGGGGAGAAATCGAAACCACCTGGCAATTGAAATCGGATCGTGTCGGTGTGGTGGTGGGTGTGGTGGTAGAAGTAGGTGGTAAAGGCGTAAATGTTGGTGGAACTGCTGTGTTTGTTGCACTCGGGGTAACAGGTGTCGAACTTGGAGTAAATGTGCTTGTGGGAGGAGGAAGCGTAAATGTGAAGGTAGCACTGGGATTTAGTTGAGCCTGGGTGGTAATTTCAGCAACGGCAGTTTTCATGGCATCAATCACCATGGCACCATAAGTTGCAGTCACGTCAGCTGGAGAAGGTCCTTGTTGATCAAAGGAAGCCAGAGAACAACCTCCTGCAAACACCATTATCAAACAAAAAACAATCACACGAAAAACTTTTAGATTCATAAGCACTTCTCCTTTAATACAATATCAATTGTAATGGTTTTTTTAAATTTAACCATAATTCCTGATGGGGTAGCCTGGTCAAAGGCATAGGATATATTCCATTCGAGTGGACTGTGCATGACTGGTTTTCATATGGGGTAAATCTGGAAGATTATCAGGTATCCTTTTATTGTAATTAAGGAATAACATCATGAAATCGAACCAATACTCTCAAAACAAATTTAGCCAATACGAACGCGAATGGAATGAACCTTCACGATCGATTGCTGTCCGCAATCAGTCGTATGTTCTTTTCAATAAAACACTGGTACGTGGGTTCTTTCGCCGTTTATTCGCCTGCATATTTCAGAAATCATGTGAGTTACTCTCGCTGGCAAATATCATGGTTAATGGATCACCAATGAATGGTTCGGAAATTGGTATCAAATCGATTCCTCTCCACAAGATCGTTGGATCTGAGAACCGCTGTAAAGATTTTGATAATCACTTCACACCAAAATCGGAACGCAATCATCAACGATGGTTGAGAATTTCAGATATGTTCCTCCTGGGTGAATCCATCCCAGCGATTGAGTTGATTCAGGTTGGTGATTATTATTTTGTAAGAGATGGACACCACCGTGTATCTGTTGCCAAAGCAATGGGAAGAGCTTTTATTGATGCAAAAATAACGGTTTACCAGCTTGCTGAAGAGAATATGAAAATCCAGAATGGGTATAAAACAGCAATTAATCTAAGCACAGCAGATGTTCGTTCAATTTAAGAAGCATCCTTTTTAAGTAACAACTAAGCAAAAGGAAGTGAATATGAAGATTTTTCGAAATTGGTTTCTTAAATGGTTGTTATTATCTGTGCTCTGGTTTGTGCTTAATTCGATAGATTTTTTGCAATTACAACTGAACGAAATGAACCAACCAGCAATCCTTGGGCGAGCGATAATGTCGGTGTTGGATAGTTTGATATTGTGCTGGATCCTGGCGAAATCGAGTATGTACGGATATGCTTTGGCTTTCCGAATTTTCCTGGCAGTGTTTGGTATGAAAATCGTTTTGACAGTCGTTGAAGCGGTTTATCTACCAGATTTACGACCGATCATCACTCCTTTGATATTCAATGGAGTGGTTTCCTGTTTGTTGTGGGTATTAACGGCAGTAGCCATGACGGTCGGTTTTGTTGAAAATTCAGATCCGTCAGAACGAATAGAAAAACTCGAATGGAAACATGAATGGTATCAATGGATCCTTTTTTCTATCATTTTAGCATTGGTCTGGATGGTATTATTTGTTATGTTTGGTGGGATTGTTTTTATAAATGTGGCAAAATTGATCGACCCCATCGCTTTAGAAACATATACCCATCTTGATATCCCTGCCTGGGTTCTTCCGTTTCAAGGATTGCGAGCATTATTATGGCTGGTGGTGGCACTACCGCTGCTTTCGCAGTTGCAAGGAAAATATGGTCAGGCTATTATTCTTCCTGCATGTGTTTTTGCAGGCTGGATGGGTAGTAATATGTTATTAGCATTTGACCTCCCTGCTGGTTTGCAATATGCACACCTGGTGGAGGTAATGGCAGAATGTTTTACATTTGGTGTACTGGTTTTTCTGATCCTTGCTCGAAAAGGTCAACCTTCAATTATTCACCCTAATTAAAATAATGTGTTTTAATCATAAATTATGAAAAATCGGAGTAGTTTACGCACAAAGATAATTGCCTGGTCATTTGTTCCAACAGTGATTATTCTTACCACGGTTGCCCTGGTAACCTTCTACTCTTATCAGCAGGTAACGCAAAATTTAGTATTAAGTCAGAGTGCTGAAGTAGCTCGATACAAACGCAATCAGGTTGAAAACCTGTTAAGTGAACTGATTAATCCATTGATGTATGACTATATTTTTTTTCTGGATACTGGAAAAAATCTGAACATATTCGAACGGGCAAAAAATCTGGATCAGTCCAGGATCGATAATGATTATTTTTATGGCAACATTGTTTTTTTGGATCAGGATGGCCGCGTAATTTTTTCTGAATCACACCCGGAATGGGTTGGTATCAATTGGGCACATCGTGATTTTTTCCGGGAAGCAAAAAAGAATGGGGGGGTTAAAGTTGTCATCGGTCAATTGATGGAAGATCGTAAAACCGGTGAATTTCTGTTGCCGTTTGCGATCAATCTACGGGATGTGAATGCTAAATTTGCCGGAGTTGCAGTTTTATATGCAAACCTGGGGTCTGATCAATTTTCACCTTTTTCAGAGGCAATTTCTGATCTTTTTGGAAATCAGGAAGTCATTATTCTGGATAAAAGTCAACGAATTATTTTTCATCCCGATGAGACCATGTTGGGTCAAAAAATGACGGATAACCAAATTCTGCAACCCATATTTGATTTAACGAAGAGTGGTCTGGAAAATGATCAGGTGGAATCGTATCGCACCACGGATGGCGAGGTTGTCATCAGTGCATCTTACCTGAAGTTTTCGGATCAGAATGGCTGGTGGGTAATTCAGGAACAATCCTGGAGTGAACTGATGGAACCCAGTCTTGCTTACCGCCGTTTATTGATCATTTTATTGGCTGCTGGAATTATTGTACCGGTTCTGGTGGTGACCTATGGTGTTCGTCACATCACTAAACCAATCGAAGAGATGATTCGTGCCGCAAAAGAAGTGGCAGGGGGAAATTTTGATCGCAAGGTTGAAGCCAACAGTAACGACGAACTTGAGGAATTGGCCTCACAATTCAATCTCATGTCGAGTGAATTATCTCAATCGTATTCCACATTGGAAAGAAGAGTGGCTGATCGCACACATGAACTGGAGACAATTAATGTGATCTCGGACGTGGTCAGCCGTTCTCTGGATCTGAATATGATTATGACGAGTGCTTTGGAAAAGACGCTGGAAGTCACAAATATGGATGCCGGGGTAGCCTACCGATTGAATGATGGAACGCAAATGTTTGAAATGTTAGCATCCCAGGGATTTTCTGATAAATACATCCAAAACCATCGGGTATTACCATTAAGTCTGACAGGATTCAATTTGAGTGGCGATCAAACCGACATAATTGTGGCTTATATAAAGGATTATCCTATTCCCGGTATGAAAGAAGATCTGGAAAAAGAGGGAATTAAAGTAGCTGTGCGCATGCCATTGATGGCGAAAGGCAAAATGTTAGGGTATCTGGGTCTTTCAAGACATAATGAAGATTTTGTCACGCCAGATGAATTAAAGATCTTTACCGCTATTGGTCAACAGATAAGTATTGCTCTGGAGAATGCCCGGTTATATGAAAGTGCAGAAGAAAGTGCTGCAACCGCGGAAAGAAACCGGTTGGCAAGAGAATTACATGACGCTGTCACTCAGACGCTTTTCTCTGTCAGTCTGATTGCTGATGTCTTGCCTGATTTGTACAGAATCAATCCAGAGGAAGCGCAGAAACGCACGCGTGAATTAAGAAACTTAGCCCGGGGAGCTTTGGCGGAAATGCGTACCTTGTTGTTGGAGCTAAGACCTTCGGCGTTAACCAGCGTCACACTCCCTGATTTGTTAAAACAGTTGTGTGATGGGGCGAATGGCAGAACCGTGGTGCCTATTAAGTTTCATTTTGAAGGTGAACGGGAAGTGCCCGAACCACAAAAAATCGCCTTGTATCGCATCACCCAGGAAGCGATTAATAACATTATTAAATACGCACAAGCCAGCGAAGTCAGAGTAGAATTAATTCAAACCCCAGACTTTGTCGAAGTTGCCATTCGTGACAATGGAATTGGATTCGATCAAAATGAAGTCGAACCATTTCGGATGGGTTTGAGAATCATGCAGGAACGAGCTGTAGCGATTGATGCTGAACTAAGAGTAGTATCCAAACCTGGAGAAGGGACAAATGTGACCATCACCTGGTGCGAATCAAATGAGGAGGAGGAAATATGAAAGCAGATAAGAAAATTCGGGTGATGATTGTGGACGACCATTCTGTTGTGAGAAGTGGCCTGGGAGCATTTCTGATGGTAAATGATGATCTTGAATTGGTTGGCGAAGCCAGTAGCGGGGAAGAGGCTTTGGGAAAAGCTTCGGAATTACAACCGGATGTAATTCTCATGGATTTAAAAATGCCAGGCATGGGAGGGGTAGCCGCTATCCGTGCCTTGAAACGAGAAGAGCCGAAGATTAGAATCATTGCGCTCACCAGCTATATCGATGACAGCCTTGTACAGGGAGCGCTGCAAGCAGGCGCGAATGGCTACGTGATGAAGAATGTTCAGGCAGATGATCTGGCCAATGCCATTCGATCTGCTGCTGTTGGGCGAATGACCCTCTCGCCAGAAGCATCCAAAGCATTGTCTGAAGCTTCAGACTATCCAATCATCCCGGCTGAAGATCTGACCGATCGGGAAAGGGATGTGCTGAAGTTGTTAATTGATGGGCTTTCCAACAATGAAATCGCTGAGAAGTTAATCATCAGCGCATCAACTGTTAAATATCACATAGGTAATATTTACACAAAATTGGGGGTTGATAATCGCGCAGCTGCCGTATCTATCGCGATTCAACGCCAATTGATACTCTAATTGACAGAAATGGTCACTTCCGCTATGATTTCTTCATTCTGATGGAGTGGGAGAACCATGGCAAAAAAATCAAAGAAAAAAGTAACCAGGACAGATCATGTCTGGAAATTCATGGGGGATGGAATCTGGGAAATGACTTTGGGGTTGATCGTTATCTGGGCAGGCGTGATCATATTGATGCGATGGTCATTTCTCTGGTTTTTACCTGCTTTCATTTTCTTTGGTTTGGGAATTATTTTAAAGACAAAGTTCATTATTCCACATGCTAAAAAAATTCAGTTACCCCGCTATAGAATCAGGGCAGCGGGCGAATTGGTGATTCTGACTGTGGTCGTTCTGATTATTTTGTTATCATTATTAAAAGATGAACCAGGACTGATCGGCTACTGGCATTATTTTCAGGAAAACGAAATGTTGATGGCTGCTATCCTCAGTACTTTGATTTGCTTTTTCATTGCATTAATAACGAAAAGCCCTCAGTTTTATCTGCATGGGATCCTTCTATTTATGACATTAATTCTGGATGCGATTTTCTTCAGTGATAAACCTGTAGGATTAGCTTTGGGTGCTGGAATTGTGATGTTGATTTCCGGGATGGTAAATTTAAAACGTTTTATACAGCCCTGAAAAACATTACACAACCACAAAATAAATGGACAAATTAGGTATAAAATCTACTTGTTTCCACGATTTTTGAAAAGTTAATAGGAGCAAGGGAGATGTCCAGGATTTTAAAAATAGTATTTATTTTATTGCTCAGTCTGGTACTGATCAGTTGTAGTTTGCTATCGAGTGGAGAGCAAACCAAGGATAATAGTGATGAATCCACCACTGAGGTAGATACCGTAAATGAAGCACAGGTGGATACTTCTGACGGGTCAGCAGATGATTCCAGTAATTCTTCGGTTCCTGAGATGCTGGAAACAGATGGTTCCGAACCGCCATTTGTTCCTGAGACATCGGGTGCTCAAAATTTTGCAGCCACATTAATCGCACCAGATGTTGTGCAATTTACCTGGGAACCTGAAGCGGATGTGGCAGGGTATGAATTAAGGATGAAATCTATCGATAATTTGTATTCTTACCGGATTGCCAGTCTGCCTGCTGGTAGTAACGAATATGTTGATTATCTGGCACCTGAGAATACCACAATTATTTATGAATTAGTGAGTCTTACAGCAAAGGGGGAAGGGGGTACCAGCAGCCTGCAAATTCAAACCCAACCTCGCAAACCCAATCCCTTTAGCGTACAAACCACCTTTATGGAGGAGATGGCAGTAAGCGCTTTGATTGGCCTGGAAGGTGGACAACTGTCTCTTACAGACTCCAACGGTGTCAATTATTCTTTGGAGATCCCAGCCAATGCCATCCTTCTTGAAACAGAAGTAGCCATGACGCCGGTGGTGAATATAGAAAATTGGCCCTTGGATGGTAATGTGTTAGCTGGTGTGCACATAGAACCTGACGGATGGTTATTGTATGAACCAGCTATGCTAACCATTACCCTGCCTGAAGAATCCAATTCTGGGTTAGCGCAAGTAGGCTTTGGTTTTAATGAAAGTGGAGATGAGTTTCATTTAGCACCGATTTATCCGGATGCGATGTCAGTAAGTAATCATTTTGGAAATGCCACCTATTATATAAAAGCGAATTCCCAACAAAATGGACGAGTGATTCGGTTACCTGTCATGGAACTAAAGGGCAGCGGGGTTGGCGAAAGCAGCGCACAAACCGCTGGAGACCTGGTAAAGAATAATCCTCCCAGCAACTCTTCGAATGCCAATGATCAAAAAGCAGCTGCTGCCAATGCGGAAGATGATTTGGAATTAGCTCCGTTATTATCTCCACAGGAACTGGCATCCAGAGTTCCTTACAACATGTACAATCAAATTTTTGCGATCAAGGATTGTTATGATTTCAAAAAAGCGGTGGCTGCGTACCAGGCCTGGGATAGCAGTGCCAGTACGCAACAAAAAACCAATTGGAGCCAGGACCTTCTGGAGAATTTAGGCAAGAAAGCTGTTGAGGTCTCCAGGGCTGCAGCGAAGGAATGTGTTAACGCTGAAGAAGGCGTTGTCCCATCCTCAGTGCCCTGTGCGGAAAAATTGATTAGGGATATTCAATCAGCCAGCACTCCTTTTTACCAGCAATTGCAGAATACCATGAAGTCTTCTACGGGTTTGTTGGGTGAATTGTTGGCGCCACAAAAAGATTTGGGGAAATGCCCACATAGTTTTAAGGTAAATGATGCCGCACAATTAGGTACGCAATGGCTGAGTGGTTGCATTCCATCTTTGGATAGACCTTTCCAGGTAAAGTTCAAAAACCCATCCGGGACGTTTCAATATCGTTTATATCCATCCGGACCATTTTCAGGTAAAGTAGAAGGGGATGGTGGACAAGAAATGGAAGGCGCCACCATGAGTTTCGTGTACAGTGGCACCTACACGGTTGATGTATTAAGCCGCGACATCAACGGAAATATTGAAGAGCTGGACATTTTGACTTCAATGAAACGTACCACCATCATCTGTGCCAGTGGTACCTGTTTCAGCCAGGAAGATGAAGCTGAAAATGCGGAAAGAATTCCGATCATGGTTAATCCAACACGGTGTGAACTTCCATAAAAAGGAATTAATTAAAAATTGGCGGAGTTGTCTCCGCCAATTTTTTGTTTAAGAATTTATTTATATCCAGCCGCGTAAACCCATGGCTTTGACCACACGGGCAATTGCTACCATATAGGCAGCATCACGCATGTAGACTTTTTCTTTCAGGGACATTTCCAGCACTGCATGGAAAGCGGAGGTCATTTTCTGGTCTTCCTTCTCCAGGACTTCTTCTTTAGTCCAGTAGAAGTTCATATCATTTTGCACGCCTTCAAAGTAAGAGACGGTAACACCACCAGCATTGCACAGAAAATCCGGGATCATGAAGATACCTTTTTCTTCCAGCACTTTATCTGCGTCGGGGGTGGTGGGGCCATTGGCACCTTCAGCAATCAATTTGACACGTGGGTGAATTTTTTGAACGCTGTCAGCATTGATCTGACCTTCCAGAGCGGAAGGAATTAAAACATCCACTTCTTTTGTAATCCAGGCATCGCCATCTTCAATCACATAACCTGCTTCATTGGCGCGCACTTTATCAATCGATCCATACTGGTCTGTAATGGACATTAAGAAATGAGGATCCACACCATCTTCTTTGCTGACGGTGTAGGATACACGATCTTCGCGATCCCAATAGGATACACAGACTACTTTACCACCTAAGAATTCATTAAAACCAATCGCTGCATATTGGGCTACATTACCAAACCCTTGAACTGCAGCTTTACATTGTTTAGGATCCAGTTTCATGTGTTTGAGAGCTTCACGGACGGTGTAAATCACACCAAAGCCGGTTGCTTCGGTACGACCCAGCGATCCACCACCACCAACGGGTTTCCCGGTGATCACGCCTGGGGTATATTGGCCGGCTAATTTGGAGTACTCATCCATCATCCATCCCATCATCTGGGGACTGGTACCAACATCTGGTGCAGGGACATCCTGGCGGGGGCCGATGTTGCGCCACATTTGCTGTACATAACCGCGTACCAGCCGTTCTTTTTCACTTGTGGAGAGGGTAGCTGAGTCAACAATCACGCCACCTTTACCACCACCGAGGGGGATATCCACAACAGCACATTTCCAGGTCATCCAGGTCGCTAACGCACGTACGGTATCAATGGTTTCGGCAGGATGAAAACGGATTCCACCTTTATTGGGACCACGAGCATCGTTATGTTGTACCCGGAAACCTTCAAAGACTTTCAAGGTGCCATCATCCATACGTACGGGGATGCGGAAATGAAATTCTCGCAACGGCCAGCGCAGGATTTCACGCACTTCTGGGTCTAATTGCAATAATTCAGCGACATGATCGAATTGGGCTTGCGCCATTTCAAATGCATTGGTTGTAGAAGCCATTCACTACTCCTGTTATCCAGAAAATTTTATTTGAGGTTCCGGTTGGGTTGAAAAAAGTTAAGCGGACACATCGGACGTGTCCGCTTAGCTGGGAAGAAAATGTATTGTCAGATTTTTCACAAACTCCTCCGTTTGCCTCTATCTCTAGATTAACACCGCGTAGGATTGAAGTCAATATGATAAAAATCGTCATTTGATCACGATTTTTTTCATTTAAATCAGGAATTTGTCACATCTGTTTGATTGAT
>DAOUGX010000267.1:0-28669 GCA_034428855.1 Anaerolineaceae bacterium
GTGGATATTTCATCGAAGCCTGGGTTTGTCAGAATGAAGCTTATCTTTGGTGGACAGTCTCTTTCGCTGACCAATATACCACCAGTTATACAGTTACCGATCAACCTGGGTGTTCCAGCCCATCCTCAGCTGAGCTCTACACGGTAGAAAAACATGGTTATTCTCTACCGGCCAAAATACCCTGGCCATAATATTTCAATTAGATAATCAGCATCTATAATTATCTACTAATAAATTCGTGCATCAATTTTCAATTTGAGTCATTTTTGAAAGTCTTCTACAATTTGTATAAGCGTTTTTATTTTTATCTATAATTAATGTAATCAAAAATCAGGAGGAAGAAATGCGTTACGCTATTGCAGGTACTGTGTTACAAAGTCTCGAGATTCAACTGGACTCCGGCGAATCCATGTTCACAGAATCCGGAGGGATGGCCTGGATGAGTGATGGAATAGAAATGGAGACGAACACCAGAGGTGGTTTAATGTCTGGTCTTGGACGTGCACTTTCTGGCGAATCTTTATTTATGACCACCTATACCAGTCGTGTACAAAACGGGATGATTACATTCACCCCGGAAGCTCCTGGAAAAGTCCTCCCCATTCAGTTGGCACCCAACCAGGTCATAATTGCTCAAAAAGATGCCTTTATGTGTGCACAAAATTCTGTGAAAATGGAAATGCACTTCCGCAAACGATTAGGTGCTGGTCTCTTCGGTGGTGAGGGGTTTATTCTACAAAAGCTCACCGGTCCCGGGATGGCATTCCTGGAAATTCCTGGAGAGGTAAAAGAATACAACCTGGCACCTGGACAAATTCTGAAGGTGGATCCTGGCCACATCGCTGCCTTTGATCCTACAGTTAATTATGATATCACCATGATGAAAGGTCTCAAAAATATCGTCTTTTCTGGTGAGGGTTTATTCCTGGCTACGTTATCCGGTCCAGGACGAGTATGGTTACAAACCATGCCTATCTCCAATCTCGCTCAAAAATTAATGAAATACATGCCAAGTAAAAGTAGTTAATATGTCGAAACATCTTGTGCTGGTAGCAGGAAATATTGGTTCGGGTAAAACATCATTAACCGAACGGATTGGTTCGCGTCTTCGTTGGCGCACAGCATATGAATCGGTATCTGACAATCCTTACCTTCCCGATTTTTATGCCGATATGGCAAAGTGGTCATTTCATTTACAGGTTTTTTTTCTCGGACATCGCGCTGATCAACATTTAGAGATGGCCAGTGATCCACGCTCTTCCATAATTGACCGAAGCATTTACGAGGATGCTTATATTTTTGCCCGTGCTTTACATGATATGGGTAATATTTCTGAAAGGGATTATCGTACCTATCGGAAAATTTTTGATCTGATTATCCGAAATCTTCCTGCTCCAGCCCTGTTGGTTTTCCTTAACGCTCCAGTTCAGGTATTAATGGAACGAATCCGCATGCGAGGACGCAATATTGAGTCGGGAATCAGTGAAGATTACCTCAAACGCCTGGAGACATATTATGAAGAGTGGATCCAATCCTTTGATCTCTGCCCGGTGTTGACCATTCGTACGGATGATCTGGATTTTGTGCATAAACCGAAACATTTAGAGTTGGTCGTCAGTCGCATTCAGGACAAACTTATCGGGAAAGAAGAAATGGTGTTCACAAATGACAACTAACTCCCAGGTGACGAATTTATCCATCCCTGGCAGAAAAAAACCGTATGTCATGGCACACCGAGGTAATAATGTACTTTGCCCTGAAAACACATTAGCCTCTTTCAAACAGTCTTTTCTGGATGGAGCCGATATTCTTGAGACCGACCTGCAGATAAGTAAGGATAATCAATTTATCTGTATTCATGACGGCACAATCGACCGGACAACAGATGGAACTGGTCTGGTTTCTGAATACAGCACTGAGGAGTTGAAGCGTTTTTCCGCTTATTATGGTCGTGGAGAATTTAAGTCAGAAAAAATCCCTACTTTGTTGGAACTGGCTGAGATTCTTCCCAGTGATGTTGCTTTAGCTCTCGAGTTAAAAACGGATCGATTTCTTGAGGATGTAACCTGCCAACGTCTGATTGATTTATTGACTTCCTCTGGAATTCGAAATCGCACCTTCGTCATTTCCTTCTCCAAAGCACGAGTACTTTGTGTACACCAACTTGCTCCGGACATACCTGCTGGATTAATTACCATGTCTGGTTTCAAGCCTGATAATGATCTGCAAATTATCGGTCCATTCTGGCCTTTAGTTTTTCTCAATCCCTTTTACATAAAACAAGTACGAAAGAACTATCAAATCGTATGCCCACTCGATCCAACTCCTGATAAACGATTGAGAATCTATGAAAAAATGAAAGTGGATGCAGTTCTGACGGACAATCCACAAAGGACATGTCAATTGATCAAAAAATATGATCAATAACCATTCCACGAAGATTAGAAATTTTGAAACAAGAGCTGATCTTGAGTTTGCTGCCAGCCTGACAAAAATTGAAGGCTGGCACAGTGAAACGCAAGTAGAATTGCAATCTTTTTTCGACCATGACCCTCAGGGTTGCTTGATATATGAACTGGATGGCATGACTGCTGGTATTTGTGTTGCCACATCCTATCAAAATTCAGGATTTATCGGGGAATTAATAGTAGACAGAAGACATCGCAACCAGGGTATTGGATTCACTTTGATGGAAGCAGCTATCCATTATTTGAAATCACGAAATATTTATTCTATTTATCTGGATGGTGTCCAAAAAGCCATTCAGATGTACGAAAAACTCGGCTTTGCACCAATTTGTCGATCACTGCGATTATTTGGACAAATTCCCCCAGGAACTCATCCGGAGATGGTAAAAATGAGCGCAGAGGATTTACCCACCATCTTTGCTTTTGATAAGCAATTCTTCGGTGATGATCGAAGTTTTTTTCTGATGAAAAGGTGGCAAAATTATCCCAATCTGGCCTGGGTCTGGAAACAAAACCAACAAATTAAAGCATACCTTTTTGGAAGAATTGGTTTGGGCGGGTTGATCTCGGTTGGACCATGGATAAATTTATCCGGGAGTTCGGATGATTTAGCGCTTCTATCTCACTTTCAGGAGAGGATCGGAAATCAACCTTTCAGTATTGGTATTTTAGAAAATCGGAAAACATTAATTCACGCACTTGTAATGGCTGGTCTGCAGCCTAAGTCCGACCCCCCAACACGAATGATAACTGGCGATGGCGCTAACCTGGGGGATAACCAATTTTGTTACAGTATTGGTTCACCTGCGAAAGGCTAATTTGTATTAATCGACGTTATTAACTCCAGTCACGTAAGAAAAATTTGATGTCTCGTGGAGGTATAGTAACCATCTGATCATCCATGACAAATGTTTTTTCATTGCGGGTAAAGTTAAAAGCAATGCGATGATTGCCACGTTGAATCACAACAACGCCATCCGGAAGATCTAAGATTCCCTCACAATTCACACATTTAATCAAGTATTTCAATATGGATTTCAATTGATCATGATTTGGATAAAATCCTAAATAATAGACATTCCCAGCACCAAATTCATGTTCAGTAATGGCAGCTCTACCAGACAAAGGTCCACCGAGATAACGTGCCAAAATATTCACCACTTCATTATCATCCGGTCTGATACCTTCTGTCCAAAAACCAACATCACCATACAGACCTGGAATTTCTGACCGGATGGTAAACAGAACATCAGGAGGTAATCCTTGCCAATCACTGATCGTTCCACCGACCAGGGATCGTAGCAAACCAGGCAATGGTTCATTTACCATGATGTTCGATTCATTTTTACTGCCAGACCTTGGTCCTAACAGCAAGGATCCACCTCTGGCCACATAAGATTCTAATCTTTCAATAATATCCGGATCGCCAATAAACATCAAAGGAGCAATCACAAAGCGATAGTTACTTAAATCTGCATCATAAGGAACCAGGTCAGCACTGATACCAAATTCAACCAGTGAACGATAGAATGAAAATGCAGTGCGCAAATAATCATAATCTTTTCGTTGTGGCTGAATTTTAATTGCCCATAAATCATCAAATCGTACTAAGATGGCAACTTGTGATTTTAAAGGTTCATCGATGAGTTGTTGTAAGACCGGTGATTCTGGTAGCAGGTTTGCTATCTCCTTAAACCCAATGTCCTGTGATCCATCGTGTTTCAATAATCCGGATTGGTAATTCTCCTGTGCAAATCGACTCGCTCTCCATCGATAATACACGACCGATTCCGCACCGCTAGCGACTGCGTGCCAGGTCCATAACCGGACAGTTCCTTGTCGGATACCAGGATTAATTTCTCCCCAGTTTGTTTGACCAACCTGTTGTTGCATCACCCAAAATCGTTTCTTACTGGTTCCGCGTACCCAGGCATGGAAAAAACCGGTTATGTATGGATCCCCCACATCATAAGAAAATTCAGGGATTTGATCCCAGGGAGCATAAAAACGTTTGGTAAACTTCTCAGCCTGACCCGTTGGAGAAGAATTCCAACATAAGAAATCTAAATCTTTTCCAAGTTTTTGGGTATCTAAATCGAAGGAATCAAAATCCGGGTTGTGAGTAATGAATTGGTTTTCTGTGTTCGCTTTAAGAATATCCACCTGCAATTTCTGAAAATTTATAAATGAATCAGATGCAAAACGTTGATAATCCAGTACCTGAGAAGGATTTGGTGGAGCGGGGGTGAGGTTAGGAGGAAAAATTTCACTCCAATTGGTATATACCTGGCTCCAAAACACAGTGCCCCAGGAATGATTCAAATTATTTAAAGTCTTGTAGCGATTAATTAGCCAATCACGGAATTGGTGTACACATCTATCACAATAACATCTCACAGAATTGTGAGCTCCAAATTCATTATCAATCTGCCAACCTATCACGGCTGGATGATTACCATATCGATAAGCTAGCTGGGTAACTAATTTTTTGGTGTAATCCTGGAATATTGGATTATTTGGACAATAATGCCGTCTTGATCCAAAATTTTTACTCATACCATTTTCAGATATTGGTAAAATGTCCGGGTTTTCAAAAATCATCCAGGAAGGTGGAGCCGATGTAGGTGTACTGAGTACCACCTGTAAGCCTTCACTTTGAAAAATACCCAGGATTCGATCCAACCAATCCCATTCATACAATCCTTTTTGGGGTTCCATCTTAAACCAAGTGAATTCACCAATTCTTACAATTCTTAACCCCAACTCACGCATTGCCTGAACATCTTTTCCCCAAATTTCCTCTGAATTCTGTTCAGGATAGTAACAGACACCTAATTTCATATTTTTTACACCTATGAAAACCGAATTATTTAATGAAGTGAAAATTGCGGGAAATGATGGAATTAATTTAAATTCTTACTAAACCATATAAATTTTGAACGCTACCGTTGTTGATATAATCAACTAATTCCACTGTGACAATTATATATCATTACACAGTCAGACTTCTTTCCAATATCTTTACAAAAATGAATGACTTCATAAACAAAAAATAAATCAACCGATTTGGATGAAATGTACCTGAATTTGCAACTTTTTAGCACCAGTTTCCGTATATTATGTTGAAGCAAAAAATGGAGCATTTGTGAACAACATCGATCCTGATATTCTGAAACTTTCAATGAAAGGTGATGAAATCGCTTTCAACCAGATTGTTGAAAGTTTTCAAAAACCAGTATTTAACTTGTGTTTTAGAATGTTAGGCAACACTGAAGCAGCAGAAGATGCAGCGCAGGAAACTTTCTGGAGGGCGTACCAATCGATCAAAAAATATAATCCCGATCGATCCTTTGCAACATGGCTTTTATCGATTGCTGCTCATTATTGCATCGATCAACACCGGAAAAGGAAATTACCAGAGACAGATATTGATGATTACCTGGCAGAAACAGCTCCTGACAATAATATTCCCAACCCAGAAGCTGTAGTAATCCAAAAGGAACATCAAACTCAAATACAGGATTTACTAAACGAATTACAGGATCTTGATCGTGCTTCAGTTGTTTTACGGTATTGGCATGAATGTTCAGAGGAAGAAATCAGTCAAATATTGGATATTTCAGTCAACGCAGTAAAAAGCAGATTACATCGATCCAGAAAGAAATTAGCGATTGTCTGGCAATCACAAAACCAATATTCTTCCCAGGTAGAAAGGATGAAAAATGGATCACCAGCCTTTTGAAGATTGGATTTTAGATAAGAGTGAAATTGTGAAAGATGAAAAAGATTTATTAAAACAACACATTCTTGATTGCGATCAATGTCATGAACTCAAGAATGCTTGGGACCAGGTGGAGACATTGCTGGTTCAGACTCCTATGGCAGCACCAGTACCAGGGTTTTCACAACGATTTGCGTTCAGAATGCAGGCAAAGAAAGCAGAAATCCAAAGAAAACAATCCATCAGAACATTAATAGCTGTTGGCATAGCCTTATTCTTGATAACAACTTTGATTGTGGTTTTGATGATTATTTCATATTCCACCGGTGAACTGATCGTAGGAGCTGTCTCGACTTTCACTGGTATTGTTCAGAGATTTATCAATCTCAGGATTTCTATTGCGCAATTCTTTTCTACCTTACCCACATATGTCATCGTCTTGGGCTGGTTAATTTTGATCGTTTGGGGAATTATTCTTACTCCACTTTGGGGATTTACTGTCTGGAAAGTGTCAAAACAAGGAGTTTTACAAAAATGAAAAAATATAATACTTTTTTCTCGATTTTATTTACCATGTGTCTGGTTTTCACATTGGTAAGCAGTGTCTCTGCAAATACCAAGGTTAACCCACCACCCTCCATAAATGAGGATAAAGTGGTACTCGGTCAATCATTTACCTTATTGGAAGATCAGATCCTCAATGGGGATTTAGCAGTTATAGGTGCGACAGCCACCTTGAAACCTGGATCGCAGGTTAATGGCAGTATCGCCATCATTGGTGGCGTTTTGGAAATAGATGGATTAGTCACCGGAGATGTTCAAGCCATTGGTGGAACTGTTAACTTAAAAGAAAATGCTTTGATTAAAGGTTCATTCTACAATTTTGGATCAAACCTACAACAAATGGATGGGGCACGTATCGAGGGAACACAAATCTCAAATTTACCGTTCGAATTCAACTTCGATGATAACGACATACCTAATTTGAATAATCTTCCATTAGAAGCTGCCCGTAATACCACCAGTTTTCTTGCAAAAACCCTGTGGGCTGTTTTACAAATTATCGCCCTCGGTGGTCTAGCGATGTTAGTAGTACTCCTTGCACCAAAATCCACAAACCGGATCGCAACCGCAATCGGAAAACAACCATTTACACATTGGGGTATTGGATTATTAACTGCTTTTGCTTTTCCGGCAGTGATTCTGGTCTGCATTGTCACCATTATTTTCATCCCGTTGGGTTTAATTGGAATTATGGCGCTTACAGTCGCGTTTACATATGGTTGGATTGCTTTAGGATATGAAATTGGTAAACGTTTGTTTGGGTCTTCTTCCAATCTTTCTCCTGCATTAATTGCTGGTCTTGGAACTGTAATTTTATCGGTGGTAGGTCGCATTCTTGGTGCAATTCCCTGCATTGGTTGGTTATTTGTCAGTACACTAAGTTTATTTGGATTAGGTGCCATCGTTTTAACACGAATTGGTACACGAGATTATCCTGAAACGATTGCATCATCAGATGGCAGCACCATTAACGAGAACATGAATCAATCAATGAATAAACAACAAGAATTGTTACCTGAGCCAGATTTCAACTCAGGTATTGATGAAAATTTATCTGGAGAATCAGAGGTTAAAAATGAAAGTTAAAATAATTATCATAATTTTTGTTCTATTGTTTACAACTTTGGCTTGTTCATTCAACATTGAGATCCCTAAAGTCAAAACCGTCGATGAATTAACATTCACGATCGATGAATCGATCCCAACCAATCGCGATAGTTCTGATCTGGAAATAGGGATGGGAGCAGGTCGTTTAAATATTTCTAAAGGGTCCGATAAATGGATCACCGGAGAAATAAACTACAATGTCACAATTTGGAATCCTGAAATATCAGAAACATTGAATGGAATTCGTATCATTCAGGAAACGAACAAACAAATCAGTATTCCGGATGACGATGTTATCAATGAGTGGAACATTCAATTAGGAGATCACCCGACTGCCCTCGAAATCAATGCAGGTGCTTATCAAGGGAATTTGGATTTGAGCGGAATACCGCTGACCAAACTAAGAATCAGCGATGGTGCCAGTCAAGGCAATATCCGATTTGACACAGTAAATCCAGTAGAAATGGAATCTCTTCGATATTCAACTGGAGCTTCTCAAGTCGAAATTATCGGCTTAGCTAACGCGAATACCAGTCAGATGATTTTCGAGGCTGGACCAGGCTCATACACCCTCGATTTTTCCGGGGATTTACAGAGAGATATTGATATTGAAATTAAGTATGGTTTAGGTGACGTAAAAATTATTATTCCAAAAGGTGTTCCGGCTTATGTGAAAGTGGATGGTGGCTTAAATAATGTCGAGCTAAAGGGAACCTGGAATGTCTCTGGAAATGAATATACTCTCTCTGGTAATGGACCTGCATTATCCTTTGATGTAACTATGGGTATCGGAAATCTTCAATTAATTACAGAACCATAAGATTTTTTTAATAACAAAATGAAAACATCCTGAAGGTTAATAAATCAGGATGTTTTTTGTTTTTTTCCTTAACAGAATAGACCCAAATACGTATAATCATGACTTGTGAATCTGGAAAACAACTCTTTAATTTCAATCCTTATCGTTAGCCTTACGTACATTGGAATTGCATTTGGCCGAATTCCTAAATTTCGTACGAACAGGACTACCATATCACTCATCGGAGTCGGTTTACTGGTTCTTCTGAACCTGGTAACAATTGACGATTTTGCTACTTATATTGATATGGATACGATCATTCTATTATTTGCGATGATGATCATTAACGCAAACCTACGTCTGGCAGGTTTTTTCCAGATGGCAGCCAATAAAATTGTCAAATTTGCAAAATCTCCAAGAATGCTCTTGTTTCTCACTATAATTCTCAGTGCAATATTGAGTGCCATTTTTCTGAATGATACAATCTGCCTGATCTTAACCCCGTTTATTATTGATTTGACGATTGCCTTGAAGCGAAATCCAATACCTTATCTGATTGCTCTAGCAACCTCAGCCAATATAGGGTCAACCGCAACTCTCACAGGCAACCCGCAAAATATGATCATTGGTATTGCATCCGGAATAAATTATCTTGATTTCTTACTGGCATTAGCACCAATTGCAATAATAAGTTCATTTTCTGTGTTTTTTATCTTAATGGTTTTGTATTCCAAGGAATTTGAAAAGAACTCATTTGAAATCGATCTGAATTTAAGAGTAAGAATTTATAAACCTTTGTTATCTAAAAGTTTGATAATAATTGCGGGTTTATTGGTTGCTTTCCTATCAGGAGTTTCAGTTTCAACTGCTGCTTTTATTGCAGCCGCCATTTTATTAATTACTCGTCGACTTTCTCCCCATAAGGTATTTGCCGAATTTGACTGGAGTTTGTTGGTTTTCTTCTCCTCATTATTTATTTTAACCGGTGTATTAAATGATACTGGTGTGATTCAATCACTGTTCTACTCATGGAATTTGGCAGATCGGCTAAATCCGACCAACTTAACCATATCCAGTGTGATTCTAAGTAATCTGGTGTCAAATGTCCCTGCGGTTCTACTGATGAAACAGATCATATCTCAATTAACCAATCCAATTCCATCCTGGTTAACATTAGCATCCGCAGCGACTTTGGCGGGTAATTTAACTTTGCTTGGATCGGTGGCTAATTTAATCGTGGCTGAAAGTGCCAGAAATCGAAACATCCATCTATCGTTTTGGGAATATACGCGTGCAGGAGTTCTGATTACATTCCTATCATTGTTGATTCATTGGATTTGGGTCACCATTTTTATCTGGTGATTCCTCGCAATAATAATTCTTTTCCAATATCCTTTTATAAACAACCGGAAGAATATAATACCGAAAGGGTCTACCTTGACGAATGCGTCTGCGAATTTGATGAGATGCAATTTCTAACAAAGGTGCTTCAATAAAAAATACTTTTTTACTGATCCCATGGACCTGGGTCTCAAGTAATGTCATATCAACCTGATCACCTGGCCGTCGCATCACCCCCAAACCATTTACTTCATCGAGTAATTCTGGTGCACGATGCCAATTTGGATAATCATGTAAGGAATCCCCACCAATTAAATAGAAAATTTCAGCACCAGGATATTCATGCTTAATGAGTTTAACTGTATCTAATGTGTAATGCGGACCCGGTCGATCTAAATCGACGCGACACATTTCAAAGGTTGGATCATCCATAAGCGATAATTGCACCAATTCAAAACGAATCTCAATCGGAGTCAATTGCTGATCACGTTTATGCGGCGGATCTGGGGTCAATACCCAAAGAAGGCGATCTAATTTCAATTGTGACGTTGCTTCTGCAGCTAAAATCAAATGGCCTAAATGTGGGGGATCAAACGTTCCACCAAAAATTCCAACTCGCATACTTAATCCTGCCACTCCAATTCAAAATCACCAATGAAGACACTTTGACCTTCTTCAATACCCATTTTCCGTAATTCTTCTTCGACACCAAGCGTTACCATTAATTTTTGGAATCTTCTCAAAGAACCATCGTGTTCCCAATATGTCATTTTAGCAGCGCGTTCAATTGCTTTACCAACCACCCGAAATCCTTCGGATTCAATTTCGATGTGGAAATCATTCGGGTCTTCTTCAGGTCTATAAACGGGAATTGATTCAGCAATTTCAGGTTCTGGAGCATTTTGAACCAATTCCAGGGCTTTCCAAAGAACTGGCTGCAAATCCTGACGAATCATGGCAGAAATAGCCATGGGTTTATAACCTTTCGATTCCAAAGTTTTTTTAATAAATGGCCACTTATCTTTTGCTTCAGGAATATCCATTTTGTTAAAGATAACCAATTGAGATTTTTGAGCTAACGCCGGATCGAATAACGCCATTTCAGAATTTATTTGAGAAAAATCTGCAATTGGGTCTTCAGAGAGTCCATCCAGAATATGAATCAACACTTTGGTTCGTTGAATATGACGCAAGAAAGCATCCCCCAACCCAGCTCCTTTATGAGCACCCTCTATTAATCCAGGAATATCTGCTAAAACTAAAGAATTATCCATGTCCAGATTTACAACACCTAAATTTGGTTCAATTGTTGTAAAAGGATAATCAGCAATTTTCGGGGTGGCATTGGTTACAGCAGCTAAGAAACTGGACTTTCCTGCATTGGGTACTCCCACAATACCTACATCTGCTATCAACTTCAGTTCCAGTCGAAGGTATTTCTCCTCCCCTGGTTCACCTTTCTCTCCAACTCGAGGTACCTGATGCCGGGCACTGACAAAGTGAACGTTTCCTTTTCCACCACGTCCCCCTTTGCATATCAAGAGTTCCTGATCTCTTTCAACCATATCTCCTAATAACTCACCAGTGCTTTCATCATACACCAGAGTACCGGGCGGTACATCTATATATAAAGTTGATGCGGATCGCCCGGTCATTTTTTGTTTTGCACCATTCCCACCAGGTGAAGCTAAAAACTTTTGATGATACTGAAAAGTATTCAACGTGTTCATGGTATGTTTTACACGTAATACAATATCCCCCCCTTTACCCCCATCACCACCATCTGGACCACCACGCGGAACATACTTTTCACGGCGAAAATGGACAGCACCATTTCCGCCATTGCCAGAGGCTACGAAAATCTTAGCTTCATCAATAAACATACTTACCTTTCAAATTCAGGGATCGGTTTTCACCGATCCCTGTAAAAAACAAATTATTTATTTTCCAAATTTGGCTTTTAAAATTTCCACCAAGGTTGGTTGACCAATTTCCTGAAGTTCATATCGAACGCGTTGCATCGGTTTATTTACTTTGATAATACGATTTAGATCGATCGGAGTACCGGATACGACCAGATCAACATCAGCATTATTGATGGTTTCTTCCAGGTCTTTCATTTGATCTGCACCATATCCCATAGCTGGCAGAATTGTTCCTGTTTCGGGATACTTTTCAAAAGTTTCAGCGATAGTACGAACAGCAAATGGTCGTGGATCGACAATTTCTTTTGCACCGAAGCGACGTGCTGCCACAAAAGCAGCACCATACTTCATTCCACCATGCGTCAGGGTGGGACCATCTTCCACCACCAACACTCGTTTTCCTCTAATCGCTTCGGGATCCTCTACAAATAAGGGTGAAGCACCTTCGATTACCAGGGCATCCGGGTTTAAGCGGTGAATGTTTTCGCGTACGAGGATAACTTTCTCGGGATCAGCGGTATCAACTTTATTGATTACAAAGACATCTGCATGGTTGGTATTTGTTTCACCTGGATAGTAACTTGTTTCATGACCAGGACGGTGTGGATCAACGACAACAATCGCTAAATCTTCTTTGTAGAATGAGAAGTCATTATTTCCACCATCCCAAAGCACAATATCCACTTCCTGCTCTGCCTGTCTTAATATTGCTTCATAATCTACACCTGCGTATACAATGACCCCGTTATCGAGATGTGGTTCGTATTCTTCTCGTTCTTCAATTGTGCATTCATGTTTATCAAGGTCACTGTAATTAGCAAATCTTTGTACTTTTTGTTTTGCCAGATCTCCATACGGCATTGGGTGTCGAATAGCTGCAACACGGAAACCCATTTCACGTAATATTAAAGATACCCGACGTGTGGTTTGACTTTTTCCAGAACCGGTGCGTACTGCAGTTACAGAGACAACTGGTTTCGTAGATTTCAATTGGGTATTTTTCATTCCCATGATTCTAAAATCAGCACCTGCCTCATTCACTAAAGCTGCTTTATGCATCACATATTCGTGGGGAACATCACTGTAAGCAAAAACAACCTGATCAACATCTAATTTTTTAATCAAATCGCGTAATTCTGATTCCGGATAAATCGGAATTCCTTCTGGATACAAAGATCCAGCTAATACAGCAGGATAACGGCGACCTTCAATATTAGGTATCTGGGTTGCAGTAAAAGCAACTACCTGATAATCGCTATTATCTCTAAAATAAACATTAAAATTGTGAAAGTCGCGCCCAGCTGCGCCCATAATAAGGGTTCGAATGGTCATTGATTAATTATCTCCTTTTTTTGATTTGATTTTTTAACCATCGGTTCACATCGCTTCTGGGGCTGTGATGCCCAGCAAAGTCAGGCTATTCTGTAATACCTGACGGGTTGCCATTACTAAATGGAGTCTTATATTTCTAATTGGTTCATTTTCAGAAAGAACCGGACAATGAGTGTAAAAATTATTGAATGTTTTTGCCAATTCATAGGCATAATTGGCGATTTGAATCGTTCGGTATTCACTTCCTGCTCGTTCAACTTCTCTTGAAAACCTCGATATCAGATCCACAAGTTGGACCTCTTGTGGTGATAATTCATAACTTATATGTAATCCTTGTGGAAGTAAATCACCAGCTTTTTTAAGGATACTTCCACAACGTACATAAGCATATTGGATATACGGCGCAGCCTGTCCATTAAAATCAAGAGCAGTATCCCAGTCAAAAGTGACAACTTTCGTGTTTTCCCTTGATTGCATCGGATACTTGATTGCTCCAATCCCAACGGCTTTCGCTGTTGACCATTTTTGCTCTTCACTCAGATCGGGATTTTTCTCTTTGACGACTTCATACGCCCTTTTGGTAGCTTCACTGATCAAATCTTCCAGTAAAACGACTGTACCGTCACGAGAAGCCATGACGACGTTTCCAGGTAAACTGACTAATTCATATGGAACATGCTCACAATTTTTTGCCCAGGAGTAACCAGCCAACTCCATGGTCTTGAATACCTGGGTAAAATGTAAAGATTGGCGGACATCCACAATATATAATGATTTTTTTAAGTTGGGGTAATCCGTAAACTTCTGCTTTACCAATGCCAAATCTTCGGTTGCATATAATGCTGTTCCATCTGATCGAAGAACCACCAAAACCCGGTATTGATCTTTTTTCAAACCCAATACTTCATCAATTTTGACGATGACAGCACCTTCCGGACGTTCATCAGTGGCTATTTCATTTTTTATTAATTCCTGGACAATCAATTTTCCGGGTTTTTCCATTTGACTGTTGAAATAATACACATCGAAATGAATATCCAGTGTTTTATAAATTTGGTAAAAGCCCTCCAGAGACCATTCTCTTGTTTCTTCCCACAATTTTACAATTGAGGGCTCTCGTTCATCCCATTTTTTGTATAGAGCTCGAATCTCCTGTTCAAATTCAGGATTGCTCTCTAATGCAGCGTTGGCTTCTGCGTAAATTTTTCCCATCCACTGCGTTATGTTTTCTTCTGGTTTTTCTCCGATATGGAATTTTTGGTAACACCATAACCATTTGATCACATGAAGGCCCATATCTCCTGGATAATTCGCACGAATAACATCAAAACCTGCAAAATCCAGGATTCTCGCTAATGTATCACCAAGAATCGCGGAGCGCAAATGACCAACATGAAATGCTTTGTGAGTGTTTGGTTGAGAAAACTCAACCATCACCTGTTCATTCTTTTTCTCTATCCTGCCAAAATTTTCTTTTTTGGCAAGTACTTCTTCAATGACCTGCCTTGCATATTCCGCTTGAGAAAAGTAAAGATTCAGATACCCATTTACTGGTTCAACTTTCTCAAAACCAGTGGGTAAGCCTATATACTCCGCCATTTGATTAGCTAACTCATTCGCTCTGGATGGAACATTAATTTTTTGTTGCTTAAGGCGAGCTTCCGCAGCAGCTAATGAAAATAATGATGTTGAAATTCCCCAATGTCCACTGAATGGTATCCAATTCCATTGGATTAAAAAATCAGGTAGATCATGTAATTTTATAAAGTTTTTTATACTATCTTCAACGTGCTTTTTCTCAAAATCAAACATGGTCACCTATCTAATAAATTTCTCAAAAAATTATAACATTAAGCTCGAAGAGGCATCAATTGATTCAAAAATCAATGTGGACAATCAGATTCATTTAAACCAAAAGCGGGAGGTTCTCATCTCCCACTTACGGTGCTTTATGATAAAAAACTTACTTTTCTTCTGATTGTAAGTTCGCAAGTCGTTTCATCAATCGACTTTTGCGACGTGCAGCATTGTTTTTATGAATCACACCTTTTTGTGCGGCTGCATCTAAAGCTTTTACAGCTTCAACAACACTAGCCATTACAACTTCCTTTGACTCTTCATTCTCGATTACATTGCGAGCTTTTGAGACAAAAGTTCGGGCGCGTCCACGATAGACTCTGTTAAGTACACGTCGTTTTTCATTTTGCTTGTTGCGTTTGATCGCAGATTTAATGTTAGCCAACTTATTTCCTCCAATTCACCTGATAAGAAGATTTCTCTTCCTGAGAAGGGAACTGTTTGTCCAAAAAAATTTACTTACGAAGGGCAGCCCGCGAATTATACCAGAAAATTTATTTTTTGGTGTAAATCATTAAATTTTTTTCTTATTTTATCGAGTCTATTTAAAATAATTTAATCGACAGATCCAATTCTATTTATCCAGTAATGCTGCCAAACCTGGTAATATTTTACCTTCCAACATCTCGAGGGAAGCGCCACCACCAGTAGATATATGGGTCACTTTATCAGCCAAACCGGATTGATTGATCGCAGAAACGGAGTCTCCACCTCCTATTATTGAAACAGCTTTTGATGAAGCAATTGCTTGCGCCACTCCGAAAGTGCCTTTCGCAAAATTCGGCATTTCGAAAACTCCCATGGGGCCATTCCAAACAATCGTACCAGCACCTGTAATAATTTTGGCAAATTCATCTACGGTTGCTGGTCCCACATCGAGAACCCGCCAACCGGCGGGTACATCTTGTAATTTTGTTGTTGTTTGTTCGGCTTCATTATCAAATGCATTTGCCAGTACCAGATCAACTGGAAGATGCAATTTGTCTTTTCCTTTTGCTAACAACTCTTTTGCTGTTTCAAGCGCTTCATCTTCCACTAAAGAATCAGCCATTTCAAAGCCTTTTGCTTTCAGGAATGTATTAGCCATGCCACCGCCGATCAATACTGCGTCTGCTTTTTGAAGCAGATTATCTATCACACCAATTTTGTCACTAATTTTCGCGCCACCTAATATCGCTACAAAAGGTCTGGCAGGATTTGCAATTGCCTGCCCCAGATATTTGATTTCTTTTTCCATTAAAAATCCCGCCACGGCTGGTAAGAATTGTGCGACTCCCTCCGTGGAAGCATGGGCTCGATGCGCAGAGCCAAAAGCATCATTAACATATATATCAGCCAGTTTGGCGAATTTCTTCGCCATTTCGAGATCATTTTTTGATTCGGCTTTATAAAATCGCGTGTTTTCCAGCA
The DNA here is from genome assembly GCA_034428855.1 of Anaerolineaceae bacterium. Taxonomy (GTDB): domain Bacteria; phylum Chloroflexota; class Anaerolineae; order Anaerolineales; family Anaerolineaceae; genus UBA6170. Next base: position 16,525 of record DAOUGX010000267.1, read on the forward strand.
CCAATACTTCACCTGGTTTTAGATTCGCAGCAGCTGACTCTGCTACTTCCCCAATACAATCATTAGCAAATTTGACTGGATTAGGGATAAGCGAAGCTAAATGTTTCGCAACTGGCTCTAATGAATATTGTGGATCTGGCTCATCCTTAGGACGACCAAGATGAGAAAATAGAATAACAGCAGCCCCATGCTCCAATAAATAATTAATTGTCGGTAATGCTGCCGTCATACGTGTATCATCTTTTATTTTTCCTTCTTTAATGGGCACATTAAAATCCACTCTGACCAGGACTTTTTTGCCTTTTACATCAATATCTGTAATACTTTTTTTGTTAAACATGATTTTTTTCCTGCCTTTTGGTTTTTTTCTCCAACTTATAGATACAAAATGATGCGTACTTTACCGCATAAATTAGGCGATAAAAATACGCATCATCCAGTTTCCTACACTTTTTTCTACAGTGATTTTGCCATCTTTGCAGCCAGATCAGCGGTTCGGCAAGAGTAACCCCATTCATTGTCGTACCATGTGACGACTTTCACCATCGTTCCACTCATAACCATTGTGTTTTCGGCATCGATGATGGAAGAACGTGAATCACCTTTGAAGTCCATGGATACCAATGGTTCGGTGCAGACACCCAAAATGCCTTTTAACGGACCTTCAGCAGCAGCTTTGAAGGCAGCATTTAATTCTTCTACAGTGACTGGTTTTTCAACTTCAGCAACAAAGTCTACAATAGAGACGGTTGGGGTGGGAACCCGCAAAGCATATCCATCAAATTTTCCTTTGAGATCAGGAATAACCAGTGCAACTGCTTTTGCTGCACCAGTGGTAGTGGGAATGATGTTCAAGGCTGCAGCACGAGCACGACGTGGATCACTGTGTGCTACATCCAAAATTCTTTGATCATTCGTATAAGAGTGTACTGTTGTCATCATGCCACGTTTGATCACCCAGTTGTCATGGACGACTTTTGCTGCAGGAGCCAGACAATTCGTAGTACAGGATGCATTTGAGACTACATGGTGTACCGCCGGATCATATTTATCATCATTAACACCCAAAACAATCGTAATATCTTCGTTTTTTGCTGGTGAAGTGATGATTACTTTTTTGGCTCCACCTTTCGTGATGTGAACATCCACGCCAGGTTTTCCTTTGGCAGGGTTTCCAATTTTATCCCGGAATACACCAGTCGCTTCAATAACAATTTCAACACCTAAATCTTTCCAGGGTAAATTGCCGGGATCTTTTTCAGCAAATACTTTAATAGTCTTTCCATTGATAACCAAATCTGCACCATCTACCGTAACCTGACCCGGGAAAATTCCATAATTAGAGTCATATTTGAAGAGATGAGCATTGGTTGCTGCGTCAAAGAGATCATTGATGGCGACAACTTCGAGCGTATCTGGATATGTTTCCAAAATCGCTTTTAAGACCTGGCGGCCGATACGGCCAAAACCATTAATACCTACTTTTACTGTCATAATAACCTCCTAATAATTGTTCGGACAAATTTTACCACTTATTTGTAAAAAAGTTCACAAATCAGAATTCATCTCGCGGCCAATAGGTCCGGTTCTTTCATTATATAAATCCATAATTGCAGATGCAAGCTTTAATGAATCATGTCTCCAGGGAGCTTCTGAATCACTCAGATTCGCACTATAAATGGGATACTCTTTTTCCAAATCCGCTTCAACACAAACATAATCGATATCCCCTGGCAACCTGCCACTACAATTATCATTGCAAATAATTACATCAAACATTCTATTACCGATTATTTTTTCAATGGCTCGCACATGGTCACCACAGGTGTACCCTTCCGTTTCACCTGGTTGTGTTGCAACATTACAAACCAGAAATTTCAACGCCCGACTCGCACGAATCGCTTCTGATATATCAGGTACAAGCAAGTTTGGAATAATACTGGTGTACAAAGAGCCAGGACCAACAATGATAATGTCAGCATTCAAAATTGCTTGAATCGTAGGGGGATAGGCTAAAGGATTATTCGGTTCCAACCAAACTCTCTTAATTTTGCCACCCTTCCTGGGTATTTCGCTTTCTCCACGAACTTTTATTTCCTTGTTTTCATTGTTGAGTTGTACCTGAGCCACAAGGCGAACATCATGCAGAGTGGAAGGAAATACTTTTCCCTGTACAGCTAAAACTCGACCAGATTCAGCAACTGCTTCCTCAAAACTTCCGGTGATATCGGTTAAAGCGGTAATTAATAGGTTGCCTAAAGAATGACCATTTAAACCTGCACCTTCACCAAATCGATACTGAAACAATTGTGTTGTCAATTCTTCATCATTTGATAAAGCAGCCAGACAACTTCTTATATCCCCTGGAGGAAGAATTCCAATCCGTTTTCTCAATTCACCAGATGATCCACCATCATCGGCGACTGTAACGATTGCTGTGATATTAGCGGTATGTTTTTTGAGACCTCGCAACAATGAAGATAAACCTGTACCCCCACCAATGACGACAATTTTCTTTCCTTTATCAAGTTTTTGATAATGACTTACGGTATCAATCAGGTGTTTACCTGGTCTGAGAAATGGTCTTAATAAGGTACGATTAATTCCCCACACACCAATTGTAATGAACAGAATACCTAGAAATCCGAAGATCAAGGCACGGATAGGTCTTGATAAGAACCTCAAAGAAAGAAACGCAACAACTGGCAAATACCAGGCATCCGGGGTATTTCTGTACATATCTAAAACAACCACCGCAAAACCCAATCCAATTAACGCACAACCCAGTATGATTAATAATGCCCAGCGTTTTACACCCATACCGGGAGCAAACCATCGAAAAAACCGGACAATTTGAAAAATAATTCTTTTTTGGAGGGGTATTTCTTTGAAGGTCATTGTTTTTTTATCATAATTCGGATTAATGGTAGAGTCAATAAAATCTTTTCAAAACATATTTTTACCAATTTCATTTATCTGTAATTAAATACAGTCACTCACAAAAATTATCTTTATCCATTATTCGTGACAATATAGCAATTTTCTTTACCATTTTGCCTATGCTATAATTTACCTGATGGATATTTATATTGTCTCGGATGTCGGTGGTACCCAAATAAGGGTGGCTTCATACGAAGTAGATACCCTGAATCTAATCAATCAAAGAAAAATATCCACCCAATCCAAAGGTCAACTTCCTGTCGATCGATTAATTCGCTTAATCCACGAAATTAAACAAGACCATACCATAAAAGGTATTGCTGTGGCAGCCCCTGGATTCCTGGATCCGGATTTAGGTATCGTTTATGAAGCACCAAATATCCCAGGTTGGGAAAATTATCCTCTTCGGAAAATATTGGAAGATGTTTTTCAGGTTCCAATATTTTTAGGAAATGATGCCAACCTGGCCGCATTAGGTGAGTGGAAATTTGGTGCAGGTATAGGCCATAGCAATCTTTTATATTTAACAATTTCAACCGGTATTGGCAGCGGAGCAATTCTTAATAATAACTTATTGCTTGGACATAAAGGGCTGGCAGGAGAATTTGGTCATATTACAGTTTTGCCCGATGGTCCTCTGTGTGGATGTGGAAAAAGAGGGCATATCGAAGCAATTTCTTCCGGCACAGGCATTCGCAATTATGTTAATGAACAAATTAAGGCAGGACATACCTCAACACTTCAAAGTCTGGAAAAGATTACAGGAAAAGACATCACTCAAGCTGCACTGGATGGGGATGCCTTAGCTATGGAAGCTTATAACAGAGCAGGGTTCTATCTTGGGATTGCATTAGCGAATTTTCTTCATATGCTCAACCCATCCATCGTGATTTTTGGCGGCGGGGTTTCTCATTCCGGGGATCTATTATTTAAACCTATGATGGCTTCTTTGGAAGAACGGTTGATATCTCCTGCATATCTAGAAGGGCTGACTTTCACAACTGCTCAGTTGGGTGATGATGTTGGACTTAAGGGTGCGTTAGCTTTAATCACCACCAGGATGTCTGCCAATTTATCGTTGTCAACCTGAATTTATCCTGATTAGTATTTCAATTTTTACCATCTTTCATTGATGGTTCCTAATTCTTGAAACCAAATTCATACTGGAGGAAACAAATGAAACCCCTGAATGTGCCCGGTCCAAAAGCCAAAGCATTAATTGAACGCGATCACAAGGTTGTGTCCCCTTCTTACCCACGTGGTTACCCTTTCGTCATGGATCATGGAAAAGGAACTGAGGTTTGGGATGTTGATGGTAATCATTATCTGGATTTTGCAGCAGGTATTGCAGTTGCAGCCACCGGTCATAGTCATCCGGATGTGGTGAAAGCAATTCAGGATCAAGCAGGCAAGTTCATTCACATCTCATCGGACTTCTATCATGAAAAATGGATTGAACTTTCAGAAAAATTATCTGAAATTTCCCCGTTTAAAGAAGATACCCGCGTTTTTTTAACAAATTCTGGAACAGAAAGTGTTGAAGGAGCAATAAAATTAGCAAGATATCATACAGATCGTTCGAACTTTATTGGTTTCCTGGGGGGATTTCATGGAAGAACGATCGGTTCGGTTACATTTACTGCCAGTAAACCCGGTTACAAACGTCGATTTTTCCCCTTAATGAATGGCGTAACGCATGTCCCTTTTCCCGATCCTTATCATCCGATCTTACATGTTGAACCAGATCAGGATTATGGTGAACGAATCATTGAATATATTGAAGAACAGGTTTTTGAGAAGATCATTCCAGCGGATGAGATTGCGGGTATTTTGGTTGAACCTATTCAGGGTGAAGGAGGGTATATTATTCCTCCGCCTAAGTTCTTCCCTGCCTTACGCAAACTCTGCGATGAACATGGAATTTTACTAATCGCAGATGAAGTTCAGGCTGGAATGGGACGTACTGGTAAATGGTGGTCTATTGAGAATTTCGGTGTGGAACCGGATATTATCACTTCAGCTAAAGGGATCGCTTCTGGAATGCCTTTAGGAGCACTCATTACTAAAAAATCAGTCATGAGCTGGCCGAAAGGTTCACACGGAAATACATATGGTGGAAATCCGATTGCATGTGCTGCTTCTTTAGCTACTATTCATGCCATTGAAAATGGATATATGGAAAATGCCAGGGTTACTGGAAGTTATGCTTTGTCAAAGTTAGAAGACTTGAAATTAAAACATCCATCCATCGGCCAGGTACGAGGTATTGGCTTCATGATCGGAATTGAATTTGTAAAAGATAGAACAAGTAAAAAACCGGATGCAGTCATTCGCGATAAAGTAGTTGATCTGGCATATGAATATGGATTACTCACTTTAGGTTGTGGTAAAAGCGTGATCAGAGTATCACCACCGCTCTGTACTACCAGAGAACAAATTGATGAAGGATTAGACATTCTGGACTACGTTATTTCACTCGCTGAAAACGAGTAAAATTGATCTATGTTACCTGATTTTCGTGTTCGCCAAAGAGATTATCTACTGGACATAGCCAGAGCACTGGCAGAAGAACTTAACCTGGACAAACTGCTGGAAAAAATCCTGAATGTGTCAGTGGAAATGTTAGCGGGCCAGGCAGGATTCATTGCTCTGAAATCTGACACACGAGGTTGGCATGTTCGTGTTTGGCATGGATTACCTATCCCATTGGTGAAATATATTGAACCATACCTGTCTCAGATCACCGAAATTGGTGATCAGCCTGGTCAATTAGAGCTTACGAAAATCAATCAAATTATCAATGAATTAGCTCGGTCTGGAAGTTTTGGATTATTGAATGGTGTTGGTATTCCTTTGGTGGCGAGAGGTCAGGCAATTGGTGTAATTTATATTTTTAGAAGTTATTCCGGATCGTTCTCCACGAATGATCGCACCATTTTAGGTAGTTTTGCCAATCAGGCTGCCATCGCAGTTCAAAATGCACAACTCTACAATCAGGTTAATCAGGAACGGCAACGCATGTCTGCATTGCTTGATACTGTTGCCGATGGAATCATGATCCTTTCACCAAATCTAAAAATTGAAAGATATAATCCCGCCTTCCAACGAATGTTACAAGTATCCCCCGAATCGATTCTGGATCAGGAACACAGTCAGCTAATAAAATGGACACAACTTCCTATCGGGATCACCCTTGAAGATGCAGTCGCAGGTGGTTGGCCGCTAACTGCCCATGCACATCTCTACGTAGAAGGCGATCTGAAAATTGGCAGTTCAAAAATGAAATTACCGGTTGGAATCACTTACGCTCCTTTGGTTTCATCCGAAAATGTTCTATTAAATATTATTGCTACTATCCGCGATATTTCCCGGTTTCGTCAGGCAGAAGAATTAAAAAGCACATTCATTTCTATTATCAGTCATGAGTTGAAAACACCTCTCGCTTTGATTAAAGGTTATGTCAGCACTTTACGGCGTGAAGATGCTCGTTGGGATCGATCCATTATTGAAGAAAGCCTTTCAGTCATCGAAGAAGAAGCCGATCGGTTAGGTAGTTTGATCGAAAACATGCTGGACGCTTCCAGATTACAGGCTGGTGGATTGTCTATTAAACGTTCAGATGTTTCAATCCCAGATCTGATCAACCGTATGGCAAAACGATTTCAAACACAATCTTCAGTCCACCAAATCGTCGTTGATCTCCCAGAAGATTTTCCAATTATTCTGGCAGATGAATCCAGGTTAGAACATGTCATATCAAATTTAATTTCAAATGCAATCAAATATTCACCAAAAGGTGAAATTAAAATATCTGGCCAAATTCGTCCAGATTTTGTCATCATCTGTGTCAGTGATCAGGGGCCTGGTATAGCGGCAGAAGATATTCCACATGTTTTTGATCGCTTTTACCGTGCACCGGACATGGCAAGAAACACCCGTGGTGCTGGATTAGGTTTGTTTTTAACACGTTCCATTGTTGAGGCTCATGGCGGTCAAATATGGGTCAATCCGGAAACTGGAAAAGGAGCACGGATATGCTTTTCCCTCCCACGCATGGTGGATCAAACAAGCCAGAAATTGTCGGTGGTATAATCATTCCCATATTAATTTCTTTCAGAGAGGCCATTTATGCCAAAAACTCAAATTAGTTGTCCACGATGCCGAACACCTTTAACTGCCGATATCCAACAATTATTCGATAGGAACACTGACCCTGAAGCAAAACAAAAATTGTTGAGTGGTTCAGCTAATATGATTCAATGTCAGACATGTGGATTTCAAGGTTTATATCCAACCCCAATTGTGTATCATGATCCTGAAAAAGAAATGTTGTTAACCTATTTCCCTCCAGAATTAGGGCTCGCTATCAATGATCAGGAAAAGATGATCGGACCTCTGATAAACAGAGTAGTCAATGATCTCCCAATGGAGAGACGGAAAGCATATTTATTTCAAGCACAAAATATGCTCACCTATCAAACATTGATGGAGAAAATTCTGGAAGCTGATGGTGTGACCAAAGAAATGCTCGATGCACAACAAAAGAAATTGCAGCTCATTCAAAGATTGTTATCCACAACAAATGTTGAATCCAGGAAAGAAATCATAAAACAGGAAGAAAACCTCATTGATGAAACATTTTTTGGTTTATTAAATCGACTTGTTGAAGCAACGATTGCACAAGGCGACAAACAATCTGCACAACAATTGGCTTTATTCCAACAGGAATTATTACAAGAAACAAAAGTAGGTCGCGAAATCCAGGAGAAGATGAAATCCTCCCAGAAAGCCATGGAGGATTTACAGGAAGCAGCAAAAAATGGATTAACTCGTGAGACATTACTGGACCTCTTTATCAATTCGCCTGATGAAATCTATCTGAATACTTTAATTGGCATGGTCAGATCAGGTTTAGATTATGAATTTTTCCAGATACTCACACAAAAAATTGATTCAACTTCTGATCCCGATAAAAAAGCAAAACTCTCCTCGTTACGAGATTTTCTTGTTGAAGTAACAAAACAAATTGATGCCCAGATTCAAGAAGAAAAGAAACTAGCCCGGGAAACGCTCAATAAAATCTTGGCTGAAAAGAATATTGAAACAGGGTTGGAAAAGTACGGCGCGGAACTCAATGACTTTTTCGTTGAAGCAGTGAAAGAAGCACTCGTTGATGCGAGAAAATCTGCTGATTTGGAAAAAATTGCCAAATTGGGTCAATTAAATACCATGATTGAAGAGGCAAACAAGCCTCCGGAAGAAATTCAATTTGTTGAATCATTGTTGCGTGCTCCGGATGATACCTCTGTCAAGTCTTTATTGAATGAGAAACCAGAAATAATCAATGATGAATTTGTTCAGTTATTAGCCAACCTCATCAATCAGACCGAACAGCAGGGAAATCAGCAAGCATTGGTATCCAAACTAAAAGAAATTCAAAAGATTGTCGTAAAAAGTTTGATGGCCAAGAATTTACGTGGATAAAAAAGAAAAAACAGACTGATTTTGAAAAATTCAGTCTGTTTTATAAATTTAACCATTGGGCTGCTCTTTTTGGAAGATCCGTTACCGAACCAGTAATTAATTTAGATGGGGGTAAAGATTCTATAAAGAAGCGGCCATATTTTTTACTGAGAATTCTTCGATCAAGGACCACAACAATTCCACGATCAAATTGAGTTCTGATAAGACGTCCGAATCCCTGGCGAAAAGTTAATATTGCTTCCGGAATGGAATATTCATTAAAAGGGTCATCAAACGTTTCAGATCGGGCAGCAACGATTGGGTCCGAAGGCACAGCAAATGGTAATTTTACAATGACCAACACTGATAAAGCCTCCCCTGGAATATCAACTCCCTCCCAAAATGCCCTTGTCCCTAACAAGACAGCGCGATCTGTTTCCTTAAAGCTTTCCAACAAAGTATTTGCGGAAGCTCCTTCTCCTTGTTCATAAACCTGAATTTCGGCGTCAATCAATCTCGGTCCTATCGCTTGAGAGGTCTTCTTTAGTTGGGCATAAGATGTAAATAATGCCAATAAACGACCTCCGGTAGCTTTACTCAATTGAATCAATGTATGCTCTACCATTTTTTGGTATGCAGCTGTTTGAGAAGGTTCTGGAATATCGTTGGGTAAATATAACATAGCTGAACTTTCAAAATCGAATGGGGAGCCAACAATTAACTCATCTGCTTCATCCGCATTTAGTCGGTTCTTCAGGTAATCAAATTCACCGTGAGTTGTCAATGTTGCCGAAGTTAAAATAATAGATGATTTCTCATGCCATAAATACTTTTCCATCAAATTACCGATGTGTAATGGAGCAATTTGCAGAATAATTCGTCCAGAATCAGGCTGTTGTTCAATCCAATATATATAATCCGATTCCGGATTCAGAATCATCGCATAGAGAAAATGAGCTGCTTCTGACATACGTTGGTGATTAAAACTTAAGCTACTGATTGCCTCTTCCAAATCCTCAGTCTGATCCTGAATCACATCACTTAAATCCTTTAAGAATTCCTTTACGAGATTAATCAGCAAGGTAAGTGTTTCATTTGCCTGATCATAATGGATTTCAACTGTTGACCAGGAAGGAATTGTTCGGGTGGCAGGAAGAATTCTCACCTGCTGGGCGTATAATCCCATCGGTTGAAAGTCTCGCTCAGATTCTAAGAAAGATTCTATGTCACCGAAGAATGCATTCCAATCCTGTTCCAAACGAAAAGCAAGATCCGTGATACGCTGGCAAATCGAAAAAGCACTGGCGAATTCTGAAGGTTTCAGAATATGCTTCAGTGATGTAACCAGTCTTCCAAGAACTCCACTTGAAACACTTCCCAGTTCTCTAATCATTCGTTGCATGTCAGTTTGTGTGATTCGATAACTGAGTGTGTTTGTGCTGGCACTTTCCAAATGATGTCCTTCATCAATGATCAGGTACTCATAGGGTGGTAAAACTCGACTTCCGGTAACAACGTCAGATAAAAGCAAGGCATGATTCACGATTAAAATATGAGCTACCTGTGCTGCCTGGCGTACCTGATAAAAAGGACACAGTCCACCTGCTTTTGCTAAACAAGATTCAGCATTGCAATTTTCATCATCCGCACTTAACTTCAACCAGATTTCACGTTCCATCGGGCTATTCAAATTCAACCGGGTTCGGTCTCCATCTCCCCCATTTTGTAACCACACCAGAATTTTCGCAATAACCCGCATCTCTTCTTTGGTTTCTGGTCCCCGAAACCGAAAAGCCTCTAATCTGCGTGGGCAAAGATAATTAGCACGCCCTTTAATGACAGTAGCTCGTAGAGGTAAATCTAAAGCAGCACACAGATCCGGAATATCTTTATTGATTAATTGATCTTGCAAAGCAATCGTATTGGTAGAAACTACCACCCGTTGATTGTTTTTAAATGCCCAAAAAGCGGCAGGGATCAGATATGCAAACGATTTACCTGTTCCTGTCCCGGCTTCAACAAATAAATGATTTTGATTGGAAAAAGCCGATGCAACACTTCTTAACATATCGACCTGTTGAGATCGATATTCAAAATTCTTAAAATATTTTGAAAATTCACCACCTGGTTCAAGAATTGAACTTAATTCATCCTCGTCCAAAGGCAGGATTTCACCAGTGGGTTTGAGTGGTTGATCAAGAATGTCTTCCTGAACAAAAAAACCATCAAAATAATTTTGATTTTTGACATATTTGGGCTGGATAGGTTGTTTTTTTATCCGGGTTTTAAGAATTTCCTGAAAAAACCAGTATCCATCCCAATCAATTGGTTCTCCTAATCGAACAATTTCTGCGATTAGATCAATTGGTAAATCCACAGCCAGATCGTAAAGTTCAAGAAATAGCTGGTGAGTCATCTTAGCGTCATTTAGGGCTCGATGCGCTCCTAGATTGGGAATATTCAGTTGTTGGCATAATCCTGAGAGATTGTATCTGGATGCTAAAGGCATTAAAACAGCAGCCAGTTCATACGTATCAATCGCCTGTACATACCGAAGTATATTGGCTTGAAAAATAAAGCCAAGATCAAATTGCACATTATGCCCTACAACTGGACAATCCCCAACGAAGTCTTCTAGTTCGTGCAAAATTGCAGATAAAGGGGGTGCCTTTTGCACCATTTGATTGGTAATTCCCGTTAATTGCGTGATTTCTGGCGGGATTAGTCGATTGGGGTTGATAAGGGTTGAGAATTCAGCTTCAATTCTGGAGGCGTTGAAACGAACAGCACCAACTTCTATGATGGCATCTTTGCGTGAATCCAATCCTGTTGTTTCAATGTCTAAGGTTACCAGTGAACGCATTCTGGCATTATACCATTTAATCAAATTTTGAACAAATATTCTATAATAATCGATTCCGATTAGTAAATTAAGCTATAATCCTGTCAGATCCAAGGAGAATGCAATGACAGTCAGACAATTTTCAACCTTAATTTTTGATTGGGGGAATACTATCATGGTCGATGATGGCATATACCCGGGGAAAATGAAAGATTGGCCAGAAGTATCCGCCATTCACAACTCAGTAGAAGCCTTGAGATTATTGAAAACGGATTATCAAATCATTTTGGCAACCAATGCCGAAAATTCTTCGGTGGATGATATCAAAATCGCATTACAGATGGTTCAGTTGGATTCATATTTTAATCGAATTTATACTTATTCCGAATTAAATGCTAAAAAACCAGACAAAAAATTTTTTATAAATTTAGTAAACATGATAAACAAATCAACCCATCAGGTTGTTTATATTGGTGATGATTATAAAAGAGACATCGTTGGTGCAAAAAAAGCCGGAATCAACGCAATTTGGTTCAATCCAAAACGACTGAAAGCCGATGCAAATCTCCCTGTTCAGGATGAGGAAATTTATGATTTAAAACATTTACCACTCGTACTTGAAAAATCATTTTTGCCGGATGTATCTACCTGTATCGCATGGTATTTGGAATTCGGAGCAACCCATACTCTTTTATCACATGTAATTAATGTTGCTGCCATTGCTTACCAACTTTCATATTGGTTACACCAAACAGGTGTGAATGTAAACCCATTACTTACTCACCGCGGTGGCCTTTTACACGATGTATGTAAATTGAACGATCAGGAACAAAAGAACCATGCAATGCTAGCAGGTGATTTTCTTTTGGCTCAAAATCAATTTGAATTATCTGAAATTGC